>NZ_LR732488.1 GCF_902506425.1 Novosphingobium sp. 9U
TCGAAACCGATCGCGACGCCGATGCAGCCTTCCGACGCGCGTTGGCTGAAGAAGGCTTCGAGGCATTCCTCCACCGAGCCTAACGCAAGGCACGCTCGTCCGCGCTACATTTCGACCGCGGCCGCTATCGGATGCGTACGTCCAACGATGATATTTGGATCTGCTTCGGCGCTGCAGAGGCGGCGGCTCCAGGTTTCCGTTTAAAAATGGGGCTGAGGCATGATCGCAGCCTGAGCCGGTGTCTGAGTCCAGCTGTAAGGACTCGATTTTCTCGGGGGCATGTGCCAAAACCGTCAGAAGCGGATGCACGACGTTCGCCTGCTTGGTGGAGGCACACTAATGCACTCGGTTCGAACATATCGCCCCATCTCTCAAGTTGAGGCAGAGATGCAGACTGCTGTGAATGCTTACAGGTCAGCGGAAGAAAAGCTCCAGCAGTCGCAAGAGAACGTCGACCAAGCCGTGCGGCACTTAGAGCAAGCGCGAGCGCAACAACAGATCGATCGTCGCGAGTACTACGTTGCACTCGAAACCCTAGATGCTTGTCAAGGCGAGATGGAAGCGAGTTTTGCGGCACTTCAAGAGAGTAGCCCCAGTGCATCCATGTGGCAGCGAGATGAAAAAGTGGCAGAGCGCATGGCGGTTCTTGGTTTGCGGCCACCTGCCAAGTCATCGCACGAAGACCGCGACTACGTTGTGACCGGTAGCGACACAATAGATTTCAAATCTGCTTAGTCATGGTGCGTGAATCGAACATCAGCGGGGAATGCTCGTTACCTGAACTTAAGTAGCATGTGCCGCCGGGCACGCGTCGTGAAAAGCCGAACATCGCCGCGCGTCCTCGTATGCTCGAGTTTCTGCGTTTGGCACCAGCGGCTCATCGATCAAGAACATTAGAATGACGCGGCGACATCACCGCATCGTCACCTAGGCATCCGGCATGCCTTCGTCGGCCCATGTCTTTTGGCTTCTGTCTTCCGGTGTAATTTGACGTTGATGTAGACTTCTCCGTGGCAAGATGCGCACCGTTGGTGCAGGCCCGACCCCGCCGATCTCACACGCTTCCCGGAGGCTATTGCTCCAGGGCGCCGGCCCCCGTGCATGTGATAGCGTGGGTGCCTAGGGAAGCGAGTTGCGGCCGGTACACAGGTTATGAGATGGAGAGACCTAGTACCTAACGTGAGCCAGTTCGACGAGCACAAACAACTTTCCCACAGAGTACCTATTAGGTTAGCTCAGGGTCATCAGGAGTCGCCGATGATGACCTTAGTTCCCGCCTACATCGTTGCCCTAGCCGCCCTCGTCACCAGCATCTCCGCACTCGTCTGGTCTCTTCGGCACAACCCGTGAGGCAGACTAGGTTTGGCGTTTTGCTACCGCGCGCCCGCTCCGCGTATCTGATCGGGGTGCCTCGGGCCGACGGTTTGCTTAACTATGCAGCGGAAATCGGTGTGAGCACACGAAGCGGCCTTGGCAAGCGCGATCAGTGCACCAAGATAGCATCCGGAGCAGTCGTCTTGACCGCTTCGATGAATGCTAATGATCTCGGCGGCAAAGACGAGACGTAGAGGGTCATTATGGATCAATTCCCACGTCTGGTGGGCCGCAAGGCTCTACCGCACCGCGAAGCAACGGAGCCGATTGAGAAACTTCAACTCGGACAAAGCTTCCAGGAGCATGCGGTATTTTCTGGGGAAGGCAGGCGGCGGTCACAACCCTCTCACGCTCTTGGCACGTTGAAGCCCAAGAAGATGCCTTTCGTTAGGCAGGTTGGCGTCATTGTTGGCGCCACAGGTATGCTTTGGGCGGGTATTGTATCTGTGCTGGTTGCCCTTCTGCATTGTGGTTGAAGGCTGACATCTGCGGGCTCGTCCATGGAGCTTGCAGGAGACGCAGCTTCGAGCATGTCGCTGTCAGCTAAAAGCTGGACAGCGTTTTCGTGCGACGCAGTAGAGTTGGCTGGCTTCCATCTGCTTTGCTGCCGCCACCCCGAGCCGAGCAGCATGGAAATCACCCCGCCAACGAGGCAAGCTCGCACCTTGAAGCTCTCCTGCGGCAAACGAAGGCAGTAGGCTGCTGATACGGCGCCTCCGCCGATCAGGATCGTCCACAGCGCCGTATTGATCCTCTTCCCCATCCGCCGGACGATATCTTCTAATCGCAGCTATTTGGTTAAAGCGATTTGGCTTCACGACGCTGACGCCTGAGGGTTTTGGACGGGGGTCCTTTAAGGGCGGGAGGTCAGTCAAATATGACTGAAACACTGATCGACGACGAGTTCTTCAAGTGGGATGAAGAAGTTGCAGTCTGGGTCGGATCGATTCTGATGACGGCTGCTGCCTTGTGGCCGTGGTAATCGAGTAAGCTGCGGCGATATTCAAAGAGCGTTAAACAATCATCCTTCGCTCTACGCTCGGATGATTGTTTACGCATTCTACCAGGTGTTCGTAGTCGACTAAGCTGCCTCTTCCAGACCTTTCGCTTTGCGAGGCGTGCGGACCTTTTTCTCTTCGGCCGGTGCTGTCGGTGTGGCGCTCTTTGGCCTGCGGCCAAGACCGGTCTGCTTGGCTATCTCGCGCCGCTTCTCCACATAGCTCGGCGCGACCATGGGGTAATCCGGCTTCAGCCCGAATGTGGCTCTGTAGGACTCGGGCGTATAGCCGTGCGTGGCGAGATGCCGCTTCAGCGAGGCGTAAGGCTTGCCATCGATCATCGAGACGATGCGCTTCGGATCGGCAAGGCTCCTGCGGATCGTGACGGCAGCCTCAGGACGAACCGGCGCTTCTTCAGCGAGGGCCTCTTGGCCGAGGCTTGAGAGCGCTGCGTATACATCGCTGATCAGCTTGGGCAGTGCTTCACCGGCGGTCTTGTTGTTCGAGAGATGCGAGGTGATAATCTCGGTAGTCAAAGAGAGTAGATCGGCGGACACTCTTGCTTCCTTCTTTTGCGACGATGACGCAGGTAGTGTTCCATAAGCGCTGACACAAGCAATTCTGCGGTGCTTCTTGACGATTCGAGAAGTCTCGACTCCGTGGTCCGTATGCATCAAAAGGGCGGTGCTGCTCGCGGCGGATCTTGCGACCTTCTCTGAGGGCCGCGACCGTCCTTCGCACGACATCAAAGCGATGCCGGTCGGCCTTTTGGTCGATGAGCGGATCGCCTTTTCCAAGCTTCAACGAAGTATTCAGACCTGGCTTGTACAGCCTGGAGCGGGGACAAACCCGCGATGCGGGCGAGCATATACAGGGGGCAAATTTGCGGGGCTTACTTGCATCGTTGAGCCGTGACAAACGTGGCAACGTCATGTTTATCACTGCCGCTAGCGCCGTGGTTTTCATCGCGCTCGGCGGGGGCGCGCTCGACATCGCCCGCATGTACCTCGTGAAGAACCGGCTACAGCAAGCATGCGATGCCGGCGTGTTGGCTTACCGCCGCTCGATGCAGGGCACCAACGTGCAAAGCACGACGTACCCAACGGCGCTTGCGTACTTCAATGCTAACTTCACGTCCGGCAAGTACGGGACATCTGGCGTCAGCTTCCCAGAACCCACCGTTGACGCGAACGTGGTGGTGCACGGTACGGCCACTGTAACCGCACCTATGACACTGATGAAGCTGTTCGGCTTCGAGGACGCGCCAATCGAGACCAAGTGCGATGCACAGCTGCAACTGCCAAACACGGACGTCATGTTCGTCCTAGATACGACCGGCTCGATGACCGACATCAACAGTGGCGACACAGAAAGCAAGATCGCCGTGCTCCGCAAGGCAGTCACCAGCTTCTACAACACGCTGGAGAGTGCCAAAGTCCCAGGAACGCAGGTGCGCTATGGTTTCGTGCCTTACTCCAACACGGTGAACGTCGGCATGCTGTTGAAGCGCGAATGGATGGTCGATACAGCGACCTACCAGTCGCGCGTCTTTGACGTCCAAAAGCAGGAAGCGACAGGGTCCACTCAGAGCCAGACCCTGACCACCTACACTGCGTGGGCGCCCAGTATCAACTCGACGACCTCAACAACGTACGGCAGCGCCGAAAACTGTGTCGCGCCTGCGAATGCGACGACCACCACCTCGTCGAACTCTGCTTGGAGCCCCGACGCTTCATCCTTGCCGAGATCACGCACCAACTATCGGACCTACGGTGGTGACACGTACTCAGCCGCGATCAATTCGAGTGGTCAGTGCGTCATCACCAAGACAAGCTATCCAACCACCTCGCAGACACGCACCGAGACCGTGGACAAGAACCCCAACGCAGGCCAAGCGAATATGGCCACGCGCAACTACTGGTGGTACAAACCGGTCGCCTATGATGTGCGTGCATTCAAGGGTAGCGCCGCGAACGGGTTGATGGCCGGTGGGACCATCGGATTTCCGGTAAACAATCCCGGAACCGACACAACCAAGGCAAGCCCGCAGAGCTTCACATTCGGCTCAAGCACAGCATGTATCGAGGAGCGTAAAACGCTGCGACCCTACGAGAGTGGCACCGCTTGGGATATGGACGTTGATAGCGCACCGGTGGCTTCGGATCCCGATACGCAGTGGCGACCTTTCATACCCAGCATTGTCTTCGCGCGATCAGTCACGAGCTACGGTGGTACCCCGTCAGGCTGGAGCACCTTACCAGCTTACTCGTACAGCGATTACATCCGCCTTTCGAGCCAGTCTTCGCTCTACAATGCCTGTCCAAGCCCAGCGCGCAAGCTGCAGACGAAAGAGGCGGGGCTGACGTCCACTGCTCTGCAGACATATCTCAACGGGCTTGTGACCAGGGGCTACACCTATCACGATATCGGCTTTCTGTGGGGCTTGCGGCTGATTTCGCGCGAAGGTCTGTTCGGATCCGAAAATGCCGCCGCCCCAAACGGCAGCTCTATTGGTCGTAACATCATCTTCATGACCGATGGAGATACCGAGACGCACTTCCAGGCCTACGACGCGTACGGGCTGTCAGCCCTTGACCGGCGGCGAACGGATGCCGGCAGCCTGCCTTCGGACAGTGCCCAGGACGGCATCGTCGAAGACCGCCTCAGCAAGTATTGCACCATAGCCAAAAGCCAGAAAGGCATTACTGTCTGGGTCATCGCCTTCGGGACGTCGCTTACCTCACTTCTTCAGGATTGCGCATCGCAGGGTCGGGCATTCCAGGCCAACAACGCTGAGCAGCTCAACGCGACCTTTGCTGAGATTGCCTCGAAGATCGCGCAGTTGCGGCTTACGAAATGAGGTCGATGCTCCAGACGGCGGCTGGCGATGAGCGCGGATCGGCTATTGTCGAATTCGCGCTTATTGCGCCGGTCTTCCTCTTACTCGTGCTTGGCGGACTGGATGTCTGCCACACGATGTACGTGCGCTCCGTGCTGACAGGCCAGCTGCAGAAGGCATCACGCGATTTGAGCCTTGAGGATGCTGGGTCGGCCGGTCGCCAGACCGCCATCAACGCTGTTGTGGACGCGGCTATACAACAGGTGGCACCGGGAGCTCAGGTGGTGATCACGCCCACATCGTACCGCGACTACGCCAATGTTGCGAGCCCGGAGGAATTCAGCGATGGTAATCACAACGGCATCTGCGACCACAAGGAAGCCTTCGTCGACGCCAACCGCAATGGAAGCTGGGATTCAGATGGCGGCGCTAGCGGCCGCGGCGGAGCCAAGGACGTCGTCCTACTAACCGCAGTGGTCACCTATGATCACCTGCCGCTCGCCGCGATGTTTGCCAACAACAGCAAGGTGCAGCTCGTCGCCAAGACGTTGCTGCGCAATCAGCCCAACGATCAGCAGGCGGAGCCCGCATCAGGAGTTTGCTCATGAGCACCCTTTGTGCACAGACATGCCGAAAGATCGCCTCCAATCAGCAAGGCGTTTCGGCGATCGAGTTCGCCATCTGTCTGCCGTTCCTTTTGCTGGTCACGCTTTGGTGCGTTGAACTAGCTAACTTCGTTTTGGTGCGTCAGCAGATCAGTCAGTTGGCGCTACAGGTTGCGGATAACGCCTCGCGCATTGGCACGCAGAACACGATTCAAACGCAGATTGATGATAGGCAGATCAATGACCTGTTTACAGGTGCCAATTTGCAGGCGGCAGCTCTGGACATACCGCATCGGGGCCGGATCATTCTGTCTAGCCTCGAGGTCCAGAACGAACCGCCCAAAGGCCAGTACATCCACTGGCAGCGCTGCTACGGCGCCCTCAGCTACCCCTCTAGCTACGGGGTCGAAGGCGATGGGAAGGACAACAGCAGCTTTAAGGGCATGGGCCCGACCGGTGGGATGGTGACGGCTTTGCCCGGCGTGCCGTCGATGTTCGTTGAAATCGCCTATACATACCAGCCGCTTATATCCGACTACATATCGCCGAGCGAGCGCATCCGCGAGATAGCGACCGTGCTGGTGCGCGACAGCCGAGATACATCTGGGTCCGGCGTAAATCCGGTGGCTAGCGTAACGCCGGCGCGCTGCTGATTGTAACGGATCAGAGGGTGACTCGATCGCGACGCCAGAAGCGAGTTCCTGCGCCCGGCATCGTCGCATGGCTTGCGCAGGCAAACCCGCAAACGTCGTCAATGTCGCGATCGCCCGGGAACTGGCCGCCTTCGTCTGGGCCATCGCCACCAGCCTTAAGCAACCAGTCTGATCAACCCACAGCAGCAAGGCAGCAGCAAAAGGAGCATCTGCGCTAAAGACACACTCTGCGCTGCTCATCAATGGAAGCGGGGGCACGGTAGGACAATCCTCGATGTGGTTCTGTGGCCGGTCAGAGCCGATGCCCGACTTGAGACAGAGGCAGGCCCGAGACGAATACGCGGTCTCGCGGTATCCAACCCGCGCATCACAGTCTGATCAACCGTCGTCCAACGCCGCCGCTTGATACCATGCGCAGCGCTACAAGCCCTCGCCGCCATTGCGGAGTGGACAAGCTCGACCTCCGGTCTTGACTACGAACATTACAATCAACATGGCAATCCCGAGAAGCAGGAGATCGGCCGCTGTACGAACATCCGCGTGGAGAACTCTCACCTGCCATTCCGACGACAAGAGCGAGCGATGTCACGCTTCACGCAGATGAAGACCTGGCAGACGTTCGCCTCTGTTCACGCCAACATTCACAACCACTTCAGCCTGGAACGCCATCTAATCGATCGAGAAACCTACAAAGAACGCCGCTCAGCTGAAACGGCTGAGTGGCAAATCCTTGCGACGGGTTTACCCGACTTCTCGGGCACGATGCGGCTTCTGCTGTGGATATTGCCGGTATTGGCTGAGACGATCCTCTTGCCCTCGAATAAGGATGTGAGGTTCGTGACTTCAAGCATTCGGCGTTGGTCGTTGAAGATGTTGTGCTTGTAGCTGTGGGTCGAAAGCATCGGCACATCACCGGCCGTCTGCTCATCTTCCTTTCCGTCATGCTCTACGTCGGGGTCGCTCACCGTGCAGCCTAGGGCCTTCGGTGGATACTGCAGCGGCGCGCCGGATAGTTCCTGCTGCGCGGCCGCCCGAAAACTTATGATTTGGTCACCACTGGTCAGCTCTTATCCAATTCGTTTTTCCAAGCGGATGTCGCTCGAGAGCGCGCTGAAATGGGCGATGAAGTGAACGAATACAAAGTCTATTCAATCCTGCAGCTATCGGTTGGGTACGCCTTCTAGCACTACTATGGCAGTTTCACTGTTGAGGCGACGCTAACAAGCTCGTTGCAGCGGGCAGTACACACGCGGCGGTCTCGCGAAGAGCTCAAGGATTGCCTGCCGGATCGCTGGCATGCTGGGCTGTGGCGGTGGTCCCCCGACTCTTTTTTTCCGTCCCGCTGCCTTCAGGCGGCGAGATTGGAGGAAGAGGTAGGCGATCATCGAAATCAGCGCGTGTCGGTGTAGTCCTGTCCATGATCGGCCCTCAAAGTGATTCAGGCCGAGCTCCTCTTTCAATTGCTGGTGCGCCTGCTCGCAGATCCACCGGGCCTTGATTGCACCGGCGAGTGCCTTGATCGGTGTGTCGGCCGGCAAGTTCGACAGATAGTATTTGCGCTCTCCAGTTGAGCGATGCTCGCCCACAAGCCAGACCTCTTCACCGGGTAGATGCTGGTTTCCCATGTCGCGGATGCGCTGGGTGGGTCCGTCAGCGACGCGGACGCGCAGGGCCGCAAAGCGTGCGGTCAGCCGCCCCTTTGTACCCCGCCGCCAACTGACCGCCTTCCATGATCGCTCCGCAAGCATCTTCTCTGCACCAAGTGACTTGCTGTCGACGTCGAACACCTGCTCGATACGTTCCAGATGTGCCGGCAGGGAGCCGCGGTTGGTTTTGCGTGGCCGAGCGCTGCCAAGCTTGCCAGCATCGGCCTGGATGGTGGCCTCAGCCTGTGCCAGTGCAGCTTCGACTTCCTCAAGGCTAAGCTCGAGCTGGTCGGGATCGAGCTGCTCCGATCAGCGGCCGAAACGATGGCGCTGCAGAGCATCGATGATGGCTTTCAATCGCTCCACCTCGGCCTGCGCCGACTGGAGCGCATCGGTCCGACGGGACTGGTCGAGGACGAGGGCGCGGAGCGCATTTACCTCACCGAGTAGGTCCGCTTCGGTGAGCATGAGCCAATTGGATCAATAGCGAGAGAGCCCGTCAACCGCCGATCTGCGGCGCTATCGGATGCCGGCCGCCATGTACGCGGCGCCAGTCCAAACCCTCGAGCAAGGCGCCGAGCTGGGCCGCGGTGATGCGCATCACGCCGTCCTGAATGCCTGGCCAGCGGAAGCCTCCTTGCTCCAGCTTCTTGGCCATCAGGCACAGACCGGTGCCGTCCCACCACACCAGCTTTATCCGATCGGCACGTTTGGCCTGCGAAGACGTAGATCACGCCCGAGAATGGATCACCGCCATACTCGGCGCCAACCAGCGCTGCCAAGGCGTCGGGCCCCTTGCGAAAGTCTACGGGGCGGGTCGCGACCATCACCCGCGCACCAGCGCCAGGGCCGATCATCGAGATACCCGTAGCGCCTGCACCACCGCTACAACTAGCTCGACACCCGCCGCACGAGAGACACGTATTACAGCCCCTCGACCTCGACCTCAATCACGGCGTCGGATCCTGATCCGCAGCTAGAGTGCTCTCGGCAACAACAGGAACGAACATAGGCTCCGCGGAGCGCGCCGCTTCAACAGCGTAGCGCAGCTCCCGCCGCCACGTGTAAAGCTGAGACGTCCGGATGTCGTGCCGCCTCGCAAGCGCAGCCATGTTATCGCAGCGCTCTGACGCTGTCACGATCGCTAGCTTTTGCTCCAGCGTCCAGGAACGACGCCGGCCCGCCATCCCACTTAGAAGCCCGGCGAGCTGGCTCCGGACTAAATTCAGTGTGGGTGTCCAGTCCGGTCGTTAGCGCGAGATCTTCCATCCGCGCTATCCTGTGCCCGACTGGTCAGCCCGCACAAGGTGGAGGCGAAACACCGCTTACAAATTTTCGCGCGACCACAGTCGGTGCAAAGTCCGCCTGCGTCGCGATCAGTCGCGCCCGGCAACATGCTGCGATTTACTTGGACAGCAAGGAGAAGTTGGCGAATGCCATCGAGCCCAAGACTGGCGAGCGGCAGGCCGCCATCTCTTCGTCAAATGAGGTCAGCTTCGATAGCGGCAAGTCAGCCCCGAGCCGAGGCATCGGGCGTGGATGACCTGCACCAAGATCGGCAGTTTGGGTCCCGCTAGCCCGCGATAACAACCACATGGCTGTATCTTGGGCAACCTGTTGGCGGACATCTCAGTTGCGAGCCGCCAGCGATCTAAGATCCGAGAGAATGGACTGGACGCAGTCCTCGTCACACTCATGGCGCGTTATGATCTCTACCTTGCTCACAAGAGCGGAAAGGTTTGGCGCGGGCACTCGGAGCAGTGCTTGCACGGCCTCATGGACGGCTGCCCCGCATCTGCGGTCAGCCTCATAAGCTTTGTCCAACCGTTTCTTGGCACGGCGTTCTGCCAGCAGATCCCGATTGGCTTCATGTGCGTCCTTCTTCGTCAGCGCGAAGTACGCCCGCTCGGCCTGGCTCAGGGCAGCGCACACAGGCTCAAAGCGCGCGTCTGCATCGATGAAGTTTGTCAGCGCCTTTGTCCACGCGTCGCCGCTTGTTTGAGAATGCGCAGATGTATGCCCTTGCACGGTCATAATCGCCTCCGGACGGCATCCAGTGGTTGGCCGAGACAACGAGGTTATGCGGAAAAATGACCCCGAACTCCCGCACGCTAAGCGCGGGAGCCGCCGGAGCTGGTAACATGCAAGTGACATGCGCCGCCGCCTTTAACCTCGCGGTCTGGACATGCGCGTCGGCACCCCGGAAACCAAAGTTCCGAGTGAGCTCACTTGCGGGATTACCAGTCCCAGCGCCGCCTTTTGCGCAGCGCTCGACAACCTTAGCACAGGCTACAGCCTGCGCCAAGATATGACCGATCCAGGTGGCTGCGCTCCTCAGCCGGCGAGTTAAATTGCTCAAGAGCTGCAATCTAGCGGCAGCTGAATGTTACAAGGACTCTGGCGATGGCATGGCCGAGAAGCCTTCATTCAAGACATAATCAAATTAGAAGGGATAAATGGGGGTAACATCAAATTTGCTAAACCTTGTCGTCAAACTTGACCCTGATCAGCCGCGGTGCATAGCGTCTCGCAACGGAGTAACATGACGTGGCGGGTTCGGCTTTCCGGCCCCTAACGGTTTTTTCTGCTACCTGAGCCTTGCTGGGTGTGGCGTAAACACTCATATGCGGCGCTGGAGTACTCGCGAACTTTGACCGGGATTGTCGCGAATACCATCGAAAAGTACCCGCTGCTTCGCTCAGAATGAGCATATAGCCATCTGAGTCATAGGGCGGGGTCCAAGACCTTGGAAAGCAGTTTTCGCCAAGAAAAAATTAAATACCTAGCGGATTAGATCGATGGTTGTTGCGGTGCCATAAGCTCCGGCGACAACTTATAGGTGCGGCGAAGCTCTTTGTCGATGCGGGCGGCTCGGATCTGATCAGTGCGGCGATTGAAGCGGTACTCGACACGGATGCTTCGCTCACATCTGAATGAATGGGGTGGGTGGCTCCCGCTCACGGCATTGAGGTGCCGTGGTGTGATGGCTTTCAGACCTTCACGAGCAAATGGCAGCCACCTGTTATGGAGATTAGCACAATCCGCCTTGATCTGGCGAAGAACGTTATTCAGGTTCACGGCATTGATCGGGAGGGCAACGTTGTTGTCCGCGGGGCGCTGCGGCGAGCGCAGGCCCTGCCAATTTTCGCTAAGCTAACGCCCTGTCTTGTCGGCATGGAGGCGTGCGGCACAGCGCATTATTGGTCGCGCGAGTTGATCAAGCTGGGGCACGACGTGCAATAGATGCCGGTCGCCTATGTCAGCCCCTATGTGAAGCGCGGCAAAAACTGTCGCAGCTGATGCGGAAGCGATCTGCGAGGAGGTGACGCGTCCGACGATGCGGTTTGTGCCGGTAAAGTCGCCGGAGCAGCAAGTGGCCTTGTCTATGCATGGGGTCCGCACCTGCTGGTCAAGCAACGGGTGCAACTCGTCAACATGATGCGCGCGATACCGGCCGAGTTTGGCATCAACAACCCCAGGGCATTCGTCTGGCGTTGGAGATGGCGCTCAAGATTGTCGACGGCGACGCACCAACTGCGCCCAGTGAAGCAGCGAAGATCATTGGGCACTTGTCGCAGCAAGCGCTCGGCACTCAGGCGCAGTGCCAAGAGATCGATCTCGATCTGCTCGCCTGGCAGCGGACGAACGATACGGCTCGGCGTCTCGTGTCGATCCCTGGCATCGGTTCCATCGGGGCAACGGCGCTTGCCGCGTCTGTCACTGACGCGAGCCAACTTCGCTCAGGGCGAGAGTTCGCCGCCTGGTTGGGTCTGACGCCGCGGCAGCATTCGAGCGACGGCAACGAGAGGCTCGGGCGTATCACCAAGATGAGGGACAAATATCTTCGAACACTGCTCGTTGTCGGCATGACGTCACTCATCAAACGGGTGAAGCGCAAGCCGGAGACAGCCGACCCGCGGCTCGTGGCCTTGCTCGCGCGCAAGCCAACTCGGGTAGCCACCGTCGCCCGCTTGACCATCACGGAGACTCTAATGGTCGATAAGCCAATACATTTGCAGCGAGGGCCGCGCTCGGAAGCTTTGAAGCATGGTTGGATGAATGAGGCGCACAGCCTCCGACAGCCGGGCATTTCGATCTCTATCGGCTGAGTAGAGGTCGCAAGTGTATCGACGTTCCATTAGGGATAGTTTGATCCTGGAGCTGATCTGCGGGGCTTGCGCTTAGCAAACGCGCTCTTTCATTAAAGCGGCGGTTGGGATTACGGCGCAAGAAAGGAACTGTGCACTTCGCTCCCTGAGGATGGCAGCTGCGTAGGGCTCTTGTAGCCAAACGAGCTTGTCCAGGATCACCACGTTCGCGGGCTGTCGAGTGGGTGCGAGTGGGGACCCAATCCATGTCTCGGACATCTGCCGGTTCATGGATTGGTCTCTGCTTAACGGCGTCGTGAGGCGATCAAAGCGTTGGCTGGCGATGATCTGCATGTCCAAGAGACCAATCGCCGCGGATCAGCTGCGGTTCGCACATCCAGTGACAGCAAGTGATTGGCTCAGTGGAAGTAAGGGTGAACGGCGCTCACGTGCTCTGTCTCGTCGAGCTGGGACGGACTAAAAGATCCGACGCTTCAACTTCTAAGACTTCCGCGAGACGGTCTACTACATCGATGCTCGCGGAGTATAGGCAACGCTCCAGCGCGCTGATGTATGTGCGGTCGATCTTGGCTTGATGGGCTAGCTCCTCTTGCGACAAGCCTCGCATCCGTCGGTGCATCTTCAGGTTCGATGCAAAAACAGTGCGGATTTCCATCCAAGTACAAGGACACCCTTGAAGAGCATACCACCACGGAGTATACTCTTCATGTTCCGCGGACCGAAAGTCGCTCCGTCGATTTTCAGCAGACGAGCCTTCCTGATGGCATGCACTTTCTATGTCTCGTGAGAGTAGTGCGCCTGATGGCGCGTCATCCGCGTCGGCGCTCAGGTCGTGGCACGATCGAGATGCTAGATGGCTTTGCGAGATCCTGCAGCGCCGTTTGCGAGTTGATCGCGCTCAGGCGGACGATATCGCGCAGGAAACTTGGGTCAGGGTTCTTAGGGCGACGCAGGCCGGCGTCGAGCACCCTCGTGCGTTTCTTCTGAAGATCGCGATCAACCTTTTCCGCGATGCACGGCGGCGAGACAATCTGCAAGGGCGCAAGCTCAAGTTGTGGTCGAGCCCGGAAAGACCTGCCTTCCGGCCCACGAACCTCGAGGAACAAGAGGTTGATACACTCCTAGAGTAGATCATCTCGAGCATGCCTGAGCCCCTACGCGACGTCTTCGTCCTCAGCCGGTTCCAGCGTATGACCAACCGTGATATCGCCTTGCATTTGGGGGTCTCGATCAAGACCGTCGAAGCGCGCATGAGCAAGGCATTGGAGCATTGCCTCACCAAGCTCCGGGACTAGGCTATGGATGACGAGGACCAGGCCAATAAGGACCATCAGGCGGAAGCCACCGAGTGGTTCGCGCGCCTGAAGACCACGCCTCTTGCCAAAACGACGCTGGAAGGCTTCTTCGAGTGGCAGCGCGACCCCGCTCATGCTGAAGCTTTTGCACAAGTCGAGCGGCTATGGGGCAGGGCAGGAGACCTGCGTTCGCGGACCACCATGCAGCGGTTCACTCAAGAGGCGCTTGCGCGTCCTCAAAGTATGCACTCGCGTCGTCCGTCGTTACGAATGGCCACTCTCGTATGTAGTTTATCGTTGGCCGTGGCAGTCGGAGGTGCGCTCCTGGTTCTACGTTCGCGGTCTGCCGATTACATGACCGGCATCGGCGAGCAGCGAGCCGTTGCGCTGACCGATGGTTCGCACGTGCGTCTCGCGACAGACACTCGGCTCGATGTGAAGATGAAGGACGCCGCGCGCCACGTCGACTTGGAGGGCGGCGAAGCACTCTTCGAAGTCGCGCATGATACTATGCGGCCCTTTGTCGTCGATACTGGTGACATTCAAGTGGTCGCCACCGGCACCCGCTTTGATGTCCGGCACGTCGGCTCGCGAATCACCGTCACACTGCTTTCTGGAGGGGTCGATATCCGCAAGGGTGAAACACTGGTTGCGCAGCTCCGCCCTGGCCAGTCCTGGCAATCGGATCGCCCCGCCGCGCAAGCCGTGACTGAGGCAAATGCGGGCGCAGTGCTCGCTTGGACACAAGGACGGCTAGTATTCGACAAGATCGCGCTCAAGGAGGCAGTCAACGAGGTCAACCGCTACTCGGAACGCAAGATCGTCCTTGTGGCTCCGAAAGACGAGGGCGAACTGATCAGCGGTTCGTTCAAGGCAGGTGATACTGCGGCCTTCGCAGATGCGGCCGCCGCGATGCTAGACCTTACGGCGCAGCGCCAAGCGGACGGGTCGATTACGCTGGTACCGTAACTTGTGAAGCGTTTCGCGAAATTTTCGTCACTAATCGGTCACTGTAGATAGGGTTACCCCTGCTCTGAAACGTCTCTTTCACAGCGCCTTCATCCGAGAAGCGCCTGCCGTCTCTGCAGCCAGAGGCGATGAAGGGGGGACACCGAAGTGAAATGCCATGTTCGTGGTGATTATCTGTTGAGGCGGATGTTCGGAGCTACGCTTTCAGCAGCCGCCTTGACGATGCCTGCCGTAGTCCAGGCGGCGGAGGCGCAGTATGGTTTCGATATCGCTGCAGGGCCGCTGTCCACCGCGCTGGTGCGCTATGCCGAGCAAGCTCAAGTCCAACTGCTGTACGCGCCGCAACTCGCAGACGGGCGCCGCTCACGAGCGCTTCGCGGCCGCTTCAGTGCGCGCGAAGGGCTCGAACGGCTACTGGCTGGTACCGGCATCACCATCCAGCAGGTCTCACCGCAAGTCTTCGTCCTGACTGCAGCCAAGCCGCTTCGTCCCACTCCCTCGATGTCGAGTGTTGCTGTTCCCGCCCCTTCTGAAGAAAACGAGGGAGGCGAGATCGTCGTCACCGGCACGCACATCCACGGAGCAGCGCCGGCTTCGCCGACCCAGATCGTCACTCGCGCGCAGATTGAGCGCAACGGCTACTCGTCGGTCGCGCAAGCCTTGCAAGCTTTGCCCGGCAACTTCAACGGCATGGCCAACGAACAAAGCGCGCTTTCGTTCGCTGATCGCTCCGGCAACAATCTCACGCTTGCCTCCGGGGTCAACTTACGAGGGCTCGGGCCGAATGCCACGCTGGTGCTCGTCAACGGCCGCCGCATCGCCGGGTCGGGACTCGTTGGCGACTTCGCAGACATTTCGAGCATTCCCTTGAGCGCGCTCGAGCGAGTCGAGGTGGTCACAGACGGCGCATCCGCGCTCTATGGCTCGGATGCTGTCGCAGGGGTCGTCAACATCCTCCTTAAGCACGATTTCGACGGCTTCGAAACTCGCGCGCGCGGCGGCATGGTCACACAAGGGCACGCCCGCGAGTGGCAGCTCTCGCAGACAGCGGGCGCACGCTGGGGCGGCGGGTCGCTGCTGATCGCCTACGAATTTCAGAAGCGAGTGGGTCTTCGCAGTGCCGACCGCAAGTACGCACGTTCTGCAGACCTACGCGCCTTTGGCGGCACCGATCATCGCTACCCCTACAGCGTGCCTGGCAATGTCTTTGGCTTTGATGAGAGCGGAGCACTAGGCCCAGTCTACGCAATCCCATCAAGGCCGGCCGGCACGGTGCTGAATGCGAACGACTTTCTCGCGGGGCAAGCTAACCTCGAGAACTTCAGAATTGGGTCCGATCTGACACCCGATCAACGGCGGCACAGTGTCTATGCAAGGGCGATGCAGACAATCGCGGACGGCATTGAACTCTCGATCGAAGGTCGCTTCGCCGATCGCCGGTATGACAGCCGCACCTCCGGCTACGCGACGATCCTGTTCATCACCGATGCCAACCCCTGGTTCGTGTCGCCCACGGGAGCGTCGAGCGATCTTATCGGCTATGCTTTCACGCGTGAGCTTGGCGCTACGCGCACGGCTGGCTCTGCCAAAACGCTGGGGCTGACAGGATCGCTGGATGCGCAGCTCGGGTCGGGCTGGCGGCTGTCCAGTTACGCAGGGTTCGCGCGTCAGCGCGACATGAGCCGCACCGACCGCATCGCCAACGAGTACGTCCTTGCTGAAGCGTTAGGAGCCATCCCGGACGATCCATTGACAGCCTATGCGCCGGCAAGGGACGGATATTTCAACCCTTATGGGAATGGTTCGGCGAACAGTGCCGCAGTGCTTGGGGCGATCGCGGGCTACACCGATGCCAGGACACGCTCAAGGGTCCTCACTGTGGACGCGCTGGCCGATGGACCTTTGTTCACGCTGCCAGGCGGCATGCTGAAGTTGGCTATCGGCGCTGATTACCGCCGCGAAAATTTTTTCAGCCGGTCAAGTGACTTCATCTTCACGCCGCAGCCCAATATCGGTGCGCCCTCACGTTATACGCGTGACATTTGGGCGGGCTTTGCCGAGGTGAATGTTCCGCTGGTCGGCGCCGAAAATGCCCGAGCTGGTATCGAGCAACTCGAGTTAACAGGTGCGGCGCGGATCGAACGCTATGATGACTTTGGGCATACGACCAACCCCAAGTTCTCCTTGCGCTGGGTGCCCCTCGATGGGCTTGCGCTACGGGGAACTTGGGGAACTTCATTCCGTGCGCCCAACCTTCGTGAGCTTGGTCAACGCGAGACAATCAGTCCCTCGTTGTTGCCCGACGCGGTGGGCAATTCGCTCGTCGTACTGCAACGCAGCGGTGGCAATTCCACGCTCAAGCCTGAGCGTGCGCGAAGCTGGACGCTCGACTTCGATTTGAAGCCCGCAGTCTTCACTGGCTTGCGTGCCAGTGTCACCGGCTTTCGCACGATCTTCGATCGCCGCATCGACTTGCCAGCGTTGCGCAACTTCTCGCGGGCGCTTGTTGACCCCAATCTGAGTGCCTTCGTCCGCCGGGTCGCACCAGGTACGAACGCCGCCGATCGCGCTCTTGTCGAGGCGCTCCTTGCACAAGCAGGCGGGATCGGCGGCTACCCTCTCGAGAGTGTCACCGCCATTGTCGACACGCGCTACGTCAACACAGGGAGCGTCGATGTTTCCGGCCTCGATGTTGATGTGGGCTATGCCTTCCAGCACGGGCGAGACCAGTTCGATATCGGCATAAACGCTACATATCTTGGGCGCTGGCGCGAGCGACTGACGCCGACAGCAGCGGCGATCGACCAGCGCAATCGCGCGGAAAAGCCGGTGGACTTGAGGGGCCGGGCGACGCTGGGTTGGAGCAGGGGAGCTTTCGATCTGCTCGTTGGGCTCAACTACGTGGACCGATACCGCGATCTTCTGGGCGGGCGGATCAAGGCCTGGTCGACGCTTGACACGCGCATCGGCTATGCGCCGAAGGCTGGCACTTTGGCGGGACTGACGCTCGCAGTGGTTGCGCAGAACCTGCTTGATCGGTCACCGCCGTTCTACGACTCCAGTTCCGCGGCAGGATACGACGGCGCCAACGCGGATGCGACGGGCCGGTTTGTCGCCTTCGAAGTCAGCAAGCGCTGGTGACGGTGATCCGATGCGTTCTGCAGTTCTCGTGCTCGCATGGCTCGCAAGCCTGTTCCACGCCGCGCAGGCGTCGGCTCGGTCCTACACGGTCGACGATCTGCTTCGCCTTGAAGCCATCGGCAAGGTTCTCGTCGACCCTGCCGGGCGATGGCTGGCGTTCGAAAAAAGAGAGGGAATGTTTTCGCTAAAAGAGCATGGGCGGATCGCCAAAGCGGACGTCTTGCGCTCGACACCCTATGTGGTCGATCTTGCGAGCCCCGGCAGGGCACAGCCGCTTCTGACGGACGGGAGACCAAGCGGCACCATCCTTCTGGGCTTCTCCCCTGGGGGACGTCACCTTGCGATCGCCAGGCTCGAAGGCGATCGCTTCCGGCTCGGAACCGTCAACTTGGCAAGCCGGGAGGTGCGCTGGTGGCCCTTCGCACCGAGCTATGATCCCTTCCATAGCATTGCTGTCTGGGTAGACGACGTCAGGCTCGTGGTGATCGCTCAGGAAGACGACCGCGCCGCGGGATGGCTCGTTGCCGACACCATGCCGCGCAAGAGCGCGGCCCAGCGCGGCGCCGATACGGCTGCTGGGCGACTGGGGGTCACTTCTGCCGGCAGCGGCCGCTTTCTTGATCTGCAAAAACACAGCGAGCGGCGCTTGCTGCTCCTCGATCTTAACCGACATGTCGCGACAGCTTCTATTATTGGGCCCTGGGTCTCACTGGCTCCGGCGCCGTCTGGTTCGTGGCTTGCCGCGACCCGGCAGGCAGGTCCGCTCCAGCCCGCAGCGGCGGACCCGGTGCACGAGGATACGCCTTACATGAGCGAAGAGTTGCTTCTGCTCAGGCCTGACGCGCATAGCATCTGGTCGCCTTGCGACACTTGCACGCTCGCTGGCGTGCCCTCTTGGAACCGTCGAGGGGACACGGTTGTCGCGCTCATCGTCGCTCACGGGCGCCAGCAGATCCTGTTGGCCCAGCCCGCCAAAAGGTTCGTTGCGCTCCTGCCTGCGCCGCGCGGCCGGGCGAGCGCTGCAGGTTCGATCGGATGTCCGCTGCGCTGGCGAGGGCAGGAGCTTGTCGTGCCGGGGACTGACTCAGCGCGAGCGAAGGGGCCTGCTGAAATCGTGGGACGCCTGTCTGTAC
The DNA here is from genome assembly GCF_902506425.1 of Novosphingobium sp. 9U. Classification (NCBI taxonomy): domain Bacteria; kingdom Pseudomonadati; phylum Pseudomonadota; class Alphaproteobacteria; order Sphingomonadales; family Sphingomonadaceae; genus Novosphingobium; species Novosphingobium sp. 9U. Next base: position 18,763 of record NZ_LR732488.1, read on the forward strand.
GCGTGAGCGGTTCATGTGCGAACGGCCAGTGGCCGGTAGACGGGGCCGATTGGATTCGGGTGAGCAGCACGACGCCCCTGCGCTTCATAGACGCGCAGGGGCACCGACAAGCGCTCACATCCGGCATGGACAACGCTTCGGATGCCCTTGGCGAATTCGTCGCCCAAACCGAAGCACTTCCTCTAGGGGGCAAGACTGGTGCCACGCTACTACGCTTGCGCAAAGCGCGCGGGGCCGAGCAGCTCGTATTGCTGCGCAAACGAGCCATGACACCGCTCATAAATCTCAACACCCACATGAAAGATGTGGAACCCGCAACCTGGCGTGCTCTCGTTCAAAACGGGCGTGATGGGAAGCAAGTCAGCTGGCTGGTCCTGCCACCAGGCACCAGGCGTGGCGCCCCGTTGCCGCTCGTCGTTTTTCCCTATCCTGGGCAGATATACAGTGAGCAGCCACCAGCAGACCAGCAGCTCGGCGGGGAGCGCTACTACACCAGTGCGCAGTTGCTTGCAGCCTCAGGCTTTGCTGTCCTGCTTCCAAGCCTGCCCATGCCACGTGTGCTTCCAGACCAAGGCTATCCCTTCGCCCGGGCAATTGAGAAGGTACTGGAGGAAGCGCTCGGCACTGGCTGCTGTGATCGGGCGCGCGTGGGCCTGTGGGGGCACAGTTACGGAGCTTACGCCGCGGCCATGGCAGCAAGTCAAAGTTCTCGTTTTCATGCGATCGTTGCCTCCTCGGGCATCTACGATCTAGCAGGGACCGTCGGCACCTTCGGACCGGGCACTCGCGCATCGCCGGAGCGGATGTTGCCCGTGGCGGCAAACTATGCCTGGGCCGAGGAGGGGCAGGGCCGGATGGGGGGCGCGCCTTGGAGTGTGCCCTTGCGTTATGTCGCCAACAGTCCGGTCTATTTGGCCGACAAAATTCAAGCACCAATGCTGATCACGGCAGCGGATCAAGATGTATCGCCCCTTGGTCAGGCCGAGCAGCTTTTCTCCGCGCTCTTCCGCCAAGGCAAGCCCGCACAGCTAGTCACGTACTGGGGGGAAGGGCACGTTGTCTCGAGCCCTGCCAACTTGCGCGATCTTTACGCGCGCGTGACGGCCTTCTTCCGGTCTGAACTGAACTCGAAAACTGAGGGGCAGAAAGCCGCGGCATCTGAAGGTCAGCTAGAAACACCAAGGCTTCAGGACCGATGAACAGGTTTTGTGCATGATGTCAGCGGACGGGATCATTGCGCCTTAGCGCCGGGTGCGCCGAGCCTTGTCCCTGCCAGGCCTTGTTCGGCGTAGATCTTCGCCTTCAACAGGCAGCTCGCCTCGCAAGCCGCTCGGCTGGCACAGCGTCGCGACGCCTAGATCGGAACACCCTCGTTGCGAACGAGTGCTGCCGCTAGTTGAGGTCGGTCGGCAAGGTAGGTTTGACAATTGAAAGTAGTCTGATCCGCAGACCTGCCTCGTGTTCCTGGTCTGCCTCTCCTTCTCCGCCATATTGTTCTTGCAAACCATGGTCTGCATAGTGTCAACACAGGCCAGCCGCACTATCCTCCGCCATGCGGTTGTGCGGTCAGGGCTGGTGTCTGGTCCCCCCCGACGCCAGTCCGCCCTGACAAACAGGTCATCATCGTGAGGGAAGCGGGCGGTACCTAGCTGCCTTTACCACCTAAGCGTGGTAGTATGAGCGCTGACGAGTTTGAATGGCGAGCTCCTTGAACATGCAAGGTCAGAGCGACTGGAAGGTATTAGAACCGTGAGACTGACCCCCTCGGATCTACCGGCCATCGATCGTTGGACGTTTGGAAGCTGCTGGATCGCTGATTATGATGCTCGCTATGCGTTACTGACGCTTCGCCGATCTGTCGGACCGCTCGCGCGAGCTCGCATTCCTGCCCCTGACCTCGTCCGGTCGATCTGCTTGTAGAGCTTAAAAGCAGCGCGATGTCGTCGTCTAAGTTATGACACAAAATGGTTTTAGAAGAGAGGCTATGCTTCAGAAACTGCTGCGATTGGTGACTTTCAGGAAAGAAGCCGGCCCTGTGGCCGTGCAAGGGTATGCGCCTATATCGCAGCAAGAGTACCGCGCCGCTTTCCGGAGGGTCGACGAGGCTCATCTCAAGGGCCGTCCCCGAGATGTGCTACTTCGCGATGCGTTGGTGATCAAAGGATATTCCCGGCCGGCTGAGGGATATGACAGCTTTGGCTGGCCAGAAGGCGATCCACGTAGCCCGAACGCGATAATTCGGTAGATGCACGGCGCCGCACCCTCTCTGTTCTGTCTTCGTCCGCACGGCCCGTTGTTGTAGGTTCTGGGTCGGCCCGATCGGGGCTGCGCTTGATCTCAGTCGATCAGCGGTAACAACGACCGCGGTCGCGGTAGGTCAGCCCTGGAAGGCTCCGCTGATGGTTCAGGAGCGTGGCATGGATCAGCATTGCACCGTGGGGAGAGCGACTGCGGTGAAATACGGAGCGATCAATCAGCAGTGTCGTCGTCGCCTGAAAGGGCGGTCTTAAGTCTCAGGGGTTCTCCAAGCGCATCTGATAGGTAGGCTGCTTAAAGCTCTGCGAGGCTTGCGCGACAGGTTGCCTGCCCGCTGGCCCCGGCCGATATCAAGAGGATTGAGCATGAGCTCGCCTTTTTCCCGCCCTTAATCTTTGTGATGCGCCTACCAGATCAGCTGAAGTCCGCTCGACCCGACGAGGAACGCGATGACGCCACTGACAAGCGCAAGGCGTTCGGAAAACGCCCCCACTGTAAAACCGAGCACGTAGGCTGCCATGTCGAAGCCGGCGAGCATCAGACCCGCCCAAAACCCCGCCCTGACTGCGCGTTTGCGCAAGTCGCACCTCGACATGGGCGGCCGGGCCAGATCGCTGCTGTTGCTGGGCGAGGCCCGATCAAGCATCGGGATGGGCAAACGATCAGGCCTCGCCACTCGGGACCGGGTGAGCTTATGCTACCAGGTCTTGGTTAACGTGGGGTTGATGATCTGAAAGGTTTAGCGGGTATCCTTTGGCCACGAGTGCTATGCTGCGTTGCAGAAGCAAAGCTTGAAGGAGGTACCTTGAGCAGCATCAGCATCGCGGCACACTGGGGGCGAAAGGCGGCCCAGGCTGGGTTACGCATTTCGGACAATCCCTATCAAGGCGGGATTGGCAGAGCTGCATGGCGCCGAGGGTTCCGGCAGATCAGAGCGGCGGTCGTTGAACGCCTTGATCGTGGCAGTTCATGGAAGCAACCGTTGTTGCCCTTCGAGAGCCAAAGTCGTCACGGGGTGGACCGTTGCATTTGACACTCTTGATGGTGTCCCCGAACCGCCAAGCGGTCACAACCCGCACCATCTAGGCGGCAGAAAGACGAGGGCGGCAATCCTTTTTTCAGCATTTTGAGACGTTTGAAATGAACACCTTCCTCTGAAGTTGAACTTCTCCTCATGATGATCACTTCCGTCAGGAGGGACGCGTTCTCTGATCCTTCCTCGCTAACCGCATGAAATTGAGCACGTGGCGGCTTACTAGCAGCAGCCCGAACTTGCTTCAGGTAGGCAGGTCCGACGCGACCTTGGCCTCGCCATCAGCGGAGCATTAAAGCGTTGCGGTCAGCCGCAGCCGATGTCTCGCACGCTTGATGCCGTATAGCTGCGTATCAGCAAGCTGGAGCAAGTGGTGCAGGTTAGCTGCCCTATCCGCACTCACGATTGTCCCCAAGCTGGCCGTGATGAGAATACTTGATTGATCGATCGCGAATGGCTGCTCCATGGCGTCGCGAACTCGCCAGGATAATTCAAACGCTTCATCTTCGTTCTTCAAGCCGAATTGAACGATGGCAAATTCGTCCCCGCCCAGACGAGCAACCATGTCGCTCATCCGGATAGCTTTACGAAGGCGGTCGGCGACCGCGATGAGCAACTGGTCGCCGGCAGCATGACCGTACTTGTCGTTTACTGGCTTGAAGCCATCCAAGTCGACATAGTGGACCGCCACCACTGTACCGGTGACGGACAATGCCAATCGCGCATTGAAGAACTCGTCCAGCGCCAAGCGGTTCGGCAACGAGGTAAGCCCATCTCTGCGGGCCATGCTGACTGACGAAATGCGAGCGGCGATCTCTTTTCTCGCCTCATCGTAGCGAACGATCATGGAGCGACCGGCGCCGCAGATAAGAGCCGTCGCGACGACTGCCAGGGCAGAATACACCGGCTCTTGCTTGGTTGCCGAGATGCAAATAATAGGCCCGATCGCGAGCAAAATGCTCCCGAGCGCCAGGACAGGTCGCGAGCCGCAATTCGCCACGACCCCCGCGCAGTAACCGAATGCAACGCAGATCGTCAGCATGTGCAGTTCTGTTTGAGCTCCCCGGAAGATCAAGAAGCTAAACGCGCCGAGGGCGGCGGCAAAGCCGAGATGAGGGGCGGCAAACTGGGCTTCGAAGCGGCGCGCCTCATCTCGCGTGATAACTCGCCCGGAAGCGAGCTTGCGCAACCACAAACAAGCAGAGATGCGCCAGACGTTCAGGACACAGCCGGCTATACCGACAGCAACGAAGACCGGATTGCCTACCTTTTGATAGGCGATGAATAGGACGATGATGAAGATGCCAGCCGTGACCGTGGAGGTAGCGACGCTGGAGAAGAGGGAAAGGACCTGAGCAACGTAAACGCGGTCGCTGACAGGCTCCGTTACGCTGAAAGGCATAGCGTTGGTCCCTGATCGATCCAATCTACCTCTTCCTACGTCCCAAACCTTACTAACCTCCTTAGCTCTGTATGCCGTTCGCATCGAACCGGCGCCCGGAAGATCTCCTGCTTGGCACGCAGCCTTTCTTGCGCTTCGACGCCCGAGGATTGCGGCAGCCGTTCTCGGCACGGCGGTTCGGCAGTGAAGCGGTTAGCACAACGATGGTGGGCTGCGACGCACCCGAGTTTCCGAGATCCTCATCACCCCCATCTGAAAATCCGTGGCCGCCCCAAAGGTGTTGGGGCGCGCCTCCTGCCGGAACGACTGGCAGGGAACAGGAGTTCGGATCTCGTCTGCGATCGTCTGGAACGCCGGCACGCGTGGAAGCCCCCCCCCTGGCCATCGGGGCGCATCGTCGAACGCTGGGAAACAAGCCTCGCACCTTGATCGTGTCCGGCTACTCACAAAGAGCTGATCACAGGTATGCGGCCGCTTGTTCGTCTCTCCCTTGGATAAGCGGTCGCCAATCAAGCTGGGCAGGGTCGAGGCAGCTCGCGGCGCAGCCGCTCCAGAGTCTGCCGCCGGTTGCGGGCTGTGCAGCTGAACAGATCTCGCCTCAAAGGAATGGCTTATGGCGCCAGATGTCGTGAGCACCTGCCAAGGCGGTCGATCTGCATACGCCAGTGTTCAAACCAGTCCTCGATCTCTAGCAATGTAAGCAGTTCCGCGTAGCAATCGAACTGCAGAAGGTAGTTCTCATCTGATGCGAGCTCGAGCGCTGGGCGGTTAAGCAGACCCGCCCGGCATAGACGACCTTCAAGCAACCGCTGTCTCAACAGCGGGACGCTTCTGGCAAGGACCTGGCCGAAATAGCCTGTGAGCGATCCCTTGCCACGGCGGGACAGAACACCTTGCGGAAGCCTATTCACAAAAGCGGCTCGCGCCAGCGCGCGATCTCGTCGTCCGTCAGTGAGCACCAGCAGCGATTGGGCCAGCGCAAATTCCACAAGAGGCTGGGAGAGGAGGGGATGGATAACGTCCAGGACCTGCGAGCAATGACTAGGACCAAACGCATTGCGCTCTGCGGCAATCCCGTGAATCTGCATCTGCTTGGCTGGTGTTAGACCGTTAAGGTCGCCAGCCCAGCGCAGAGATCGCGGGCGTGGCTGCGGGCTCGCCAGGAACCTGCTTGCTCGAGCTGGCTCGAGCGCCGACAAGTTCCGCGTCAGCGCCGCACATGCGACTGCCCAAACACTGGTCCGGCACCAGCGCGCCATTGGTTCTAGTCTCTTGAGGAACCCTGCCCGGCCATCGGGCGATGGCTCCGCCGCGACCAGCACCGAAGGGTGTTGGAAGAAGACGGCGTCGCCTCCGCGCCCTGTGAACAGCTGGCGCGCGCCGATGGTTTGCGCATGAGAGGCAAGTACTGCATCGTGGAAGAGCGATGTGCTGCCGATCCCGGGTCGCCATCCTCTGACGGTCGATGAAAGGCGCGATGCGTCGAGTGCCTCTGGGCCGAGCACAATTTCCGTATTCGATATAGCGAGGTGCACCGCTATCTCTCGGCTAAAGCGGCGCTCGTCTCCTGGCAGATCATGGCTGTAGAAGGTAAAGGCCTCAGCTAGCGAACCAGCCTTTACAAGGCTCGCAGCAATTATGGCGGAGTCCAATCCGCCAGAAAGTTCGACGACTGCTCGATCGTTGCCCGAGCGCCAAGCCATGACGCAACTGTCCACCAGATGGCTCAGCATCTCGGGTGCTGCAGCCGGGCTTTCCGATCTCGAACAGAAGGTGCGTGGCGCCCAAAGTCTTTGCTGGCTGCTCTCAGGACCCGCAAGACGCGTGAGCAGGCCTGCTTCGAGAGCCTTGACGCCCCGCAACGGCTCTGCATCGGCTACCGCCGACGGGAACGCCACGATCTGGCGAACTTCCTCTAGATCGATGTCAAAGTCATCGGGCGGGTACGACGGTAACCACTTCCCCGGCTCATTCGTGATGAAGAGGATCCCTGAGTGCTGCCATCTGACGCATTCGCGCATGCCAATCGGATCGCGAAACAGCGTGACATCAGATCGGGCGTCGCAGTCGTTCCAGATGGCAAGATAGCTGCCCCAACGAGTGGCGGTGAGTTCGCGGCAATAGCTTGTGAAGCTCGACCGATCAGGTGGCGCTGCTATCGCGCATTTCTCGTCGCGAGCCGCTCCGGCGAATATATCGCCGATAACGAAGCACTTAGCCGACATTCTTCGAACGTCCTGCGAGGAGCCGGCGACCAGTAAGCCGGGCTCGTGCACGCAGAGCTCAAAGTTTGAGGACAGCGCCTTGATTTCACAGGAAATTGCCTGTGTCGTCCGTGCGGCACATCGATCGGCTTGTACCCAGCTTAACAGTAGAAAAGGTCTCATGTGGCGGACTGTGATCGCAGAATGACGGTGTACTTTTCAACCAGGTGCGCGCGTTCACCGATCAACAGATTTTCCTGAGCGAGCCAGCAATGAGCCTCGAACGGGAACAGCCGGACGCCTATGACCCAGTCCGCAGAGTGACCACTAAGTTTCAGAAATTGCAGCAGGGCGTAGGTTTTTGAGAGGCAGAGAAGCCGAACAGGAAGATAGAGGCACATGCGCTCAAACCGTGCGGCCAGCATCGGCGCAGTAATAGCCACGGGAACGAAATGACTGGGCTGCGTTGCATGCCAGAGCAGGGTTCGCAGCGGGCGGTAAGGAAGGCGGACAAGCGTGATCGCGAGTGCCAGAACAAAGCACGCGCAATCTCGGACTCCGATCCGTGCTGGTTGCACACCGTCGCACTCTCGCCACGCAGGAGCTTGATGTTCGGACGAGAGCGTTCTCTCAATCGATTCAGGATCATAGCGGCACAAGTAAGTATCGTGCTCAAGGTCGAGGAGGACGGTGCCACCGGGGCAGTGGGCCAGATAAGTGAAAAGCATCACAGATAGCGCCAGCGCGGGATGGGTGGTGCGACCGATATTCGGTCGCACCACCCTGGTGCTCAACCGCCGATCGTATAAAGTCGATCGGTGATCATTTCGGCGCGGTTCCCGCTGAAGGCAGCGCGCGTCAGCTTGCGAGCTTTGCCCATCGTCCGCAACGCAGGCTGCTGAACAGCCGGTGCACCTGCGAGTTGTACTTTGTGTGTCATAGCAATCTTCCTCGACTAACCGCCGCTTGTCGACGGCTTGCAGAGTAAAAGGTCCGACTCCGAAGATCGCGAAATCATATCGTCAGAATACCGCAGATATAGGCAGGTCAGACCTCAGGGTTGAACAGAAGGGCGAATTCCCCAGCCCGGGCCATGCAATTTTGATGAAACGCAAGGCTCACCAAGTGCGCTGAGGCAAGATCCTGCTTGGCCAGCGCCGCTGCGAGCATGGAACCCCTCGCGGGCATGTCGCCGATTGTGCGCGTCTCGAAACGTCGCACCATGCTCAGCCGGTCAGCGAGGTATCTGCGCAATCCGATAAGCGCCGCATCCTTGGTCTGGAGCGTGACGTCATCGAAAAGCCGCCACAGGTTACGGACGCGACGCCAGCTTGGGTGCGCTTGCGCTACAGAATTGACCGCCTGCTCGACACAAGATTGATGCGCTGAGTATAGCCCGGTGATTGTTCGCGCGTTGAGCGGTGCAAGGTAGAAGCCCTCGCGATGATGGTCGACGACGATGTCTCGACCGGCAAGCTGACGCAGCGCCTCGCGCACTGGCGTCGTGCTCACGTGCAAAGCTTGTGAAAGCTCGACAATGCCGATCCGATGCGAGGGCCGGTGCTGACCCTGGACGAGCCGCTCCAGCACGCCCGCATAGACTTCCTCGAATGTTAATCGTGATTTGTGGTGCATAGCTAAGCCGCCTCCTGATCCAATCGTGTGGGCAGGAGCAGCAGCGACTCAAGCGAATTGCGCGATCATCGTGGCGTCGGCCGGGTAACGGCCAGCAAGTTGTTGCATAACGCGCGTTTGCTGATGATACTCCGCAAGCGCGCTGCGGGGATCCCGCACGAAAAATTGCGCGGGCGGAGAGGACGACGCTTTGGTCGTGGTGCGTAAGCCACGATGAAGGCGGATCGCAGGTGAGCCGAGGGCCATCGTGGCCGCTCATGGAGATCAGTATGTCGTTCTCGTTTCTCGACCTGTCCGAAGAACGAGACATTTTGTGCAAGGTGTTCCGAGCGATAAAGAAGAAGCGCAATCTTACATCGCGTGAGATCGCTGACAGCATGGGATTGGCGCTTCGTACATACGAACAATTCGAGAGTGGCTCTGGAAGGATCCTCTTTGGCCAAATTCAAAAGTTTTCGGAAGCAACGGATAGTGACCCATTCGCTATCCTGCTTGCTGTCATGTACCGGACGCCTGAGTTTGCCGTCCATTGTGCTGACAACAAGTTTCCACTCATCATCACTATGTCGATAGAGCGGTTTGCCGAGGACATGGGCTCCGATGTCTCGCTACTTGAGCCGCTTAATGTCATCACCGGATGTCAGAGATACCTTGCAGAGCTGAAGAAGAAGATCGCTGACGATGAGCTTACCGTTTCCAAGTGGCTAAACGGGAAGCGTGGGTACATCGACCTTGGCCGTCTCAGCCTGCGCGGCTTTCGACGCACAAAGCGGCGAGAGGCACCATGACTTGCACTGGTAGCGTCACTGGCGCACATCCTACTTCTGTGGCTTTCGTCTCGTTGCAGAGTCTTTAGCTCTGGCGCTGTAGTGCTGCATCCTCTTCATTGGTTGCCATTGTCGGCATGGCGGATCACAGATGTCGCTTAGACCAAACGACGAGCACTGATCAGCGTCCCGCCCTTCGGCCTCGCGCGCGGTTTAGAACGCGGTCGGGACTGAACTAAGCATGCTGACCCAGCGCTCGTCGCACCTCAGGCATTATCGTGTAGACGGCCTCGCGCTGTGCTCCTCGGTTCTCGTGATCGATGCGATAGCCCTGGTAGTGCCGGCGCAAGAGCCCGGCGCGAACCAAGTCCGAAACTGCCCGGCTGACATTCGTGCGCCCTGAATGCCGCAAGCGGTCTCTCACTGCTTGAGCGACGATGGTCTCGGTGCAATCCGGATCCGTGGGATTGTCGACGTTGTGAGCCACTTCTGCGCGTACCTTCCTCACGATCTTGAGGCGCCGTGGATCGCGTTGTGCGACGGGGATCAAAGCGTCGCTCAGCCAGTCTCTGATGCCCACAAGACCTTTGCCTTCGCGCACATAGGGTCCAGCACGGCCGGACGCGTCAGAAACCCGGGCTATCAAGTTCAGCACCATGAATGTGTAACGCGGCCTCGCAGATACATCCGCAAGGCGCTGCAGGATCTCAGGCAAATCGACCGCGTCAGGCTGCTCAACCACATCAGGCTGCAAAGGTCGGTCGTTTAGGATCTCGAGGGAAGGCGAAGATACCGCGTGGCTAGCCTTTCGACTGATCTGCGCATTGCCGCCACGCTTTGGTTGATGGGGGCTGAAAAGATCGAGCTGGTACATGGAACATATCAAGCACATTACGGAGGCAGTGTGAATCCCTGCCGTCGAGCTTGGGTTCTTTAGCCACCCGTGACACTTTACCGGCGCTCGCGATAAAGTGTCACACTTGGTTCCCGCGAAACCCGCGAGTTTATAAAACGTGCGGCATTATAGATGAAGCGATCACAGCCGGATGGCTATGATTTGGTAGATGCACGGCTAAGCTTCCTGCCAGCTTCGCATCCTTCAGGGCGGTAGCTGAGACGCAGTTGATAATGGTGGGTTCCAATCATGTCGTTGCCGTCGACCATGGTGGTTTGGCCCACAGAATTGCGCTCAGGTGAAGTGTCGCCAGTGGTTCAGCTGAGCGCGGCACTTGAACTTAAGCTCAGACCCTGCCCGCATTGCTATCGCAGTCTTGTGCACTGGCTAAGCGTCCTGTCATTTGGGGATGAACCCGACTTAGAAGCCCGGGACCTGTGCAAGGAGCCCAGTGTTGGTCAACAAAGCGACAGCGCGGGCTTCCCCGATCCGGGGCGCCGTGGGTTTTGGACATCTCGTCCAAGCTGCGCCATTTGGCGTCGACCAAGTCAGGCTTTCACTTGGTCAGCCTTGACCAGCGTTTGTCCCCGCCGGCGAACCCCGCGGTGTGGATGAGGCGCGTTGAGCACCCCAATCAGACGATCGGGCAAATCAACCATGTGCAAACTGCGGATCGAAGCCGCACTGACGGTGTACGGGGAACGACTTGTCCCTGTCGATAGGGTGAGCCGTTCGACAGCGAAAATCAGGCGCCCTTCCACCTCGCTCGAGGCACTTGCCTGCCATAGCGCCCGGCGATAGTGTCTTTGGGCGATAGCCGAACTAAGCCTCACATCGAGGCTTTACCTCATGACCCGATTGCTTTGTTTCTGCTGCGCAGCGCTCTTAGCCTCTCCCCAAGCCGACGCCCGTCAGCCAGAGGTCGTGTATTTTCCGACAAGCGCGGCCGGCTTCCAAATCATAGAGGCGGGCTACAGGCATGACCGCAAGGATCCGACTGATGCCGATCTGGTTGATCGTGCCGACACCCCGCTTTCGAGCGGATCGATTCCCGATTCTCCTGCGATTCAGCAGCTACCAAAGGCTTCGCCCAGGTTCTATATTCCCAGATGGATGAGGAACAACAAGCCGGTCAGCGGACCGATCTTCTCAATCTCGGCCGCATACCCGCTTACACCGTGTTACGATGAACAATACCGGCCTCATCCCCTCTTGGCACCGCGCGTAGAGCTACGCCGCCAACGCTACTACCGGCAAATGGCTGCTTCCGCTTGCAAGGCAGGGATCCCCATCGAGCTTTTTGATGCACTCGTCATCCAGGAAAGCCGCTATAATCCGGCTGCTTTAAGTTCAAAAGGTGCAGTCGGGCTCACACAGTTGATGCCCGCGACGGCTCGCGATCTTGGGATAGCTCGAAGTTGGCAAGTCGAAACCAACCTTGATGGTAGAGCTCGCTACTTGCGCAAGCAGCTCGATGCATTTGGCGCCTGGGACATGGCGTTAGGCGCCTACAATGCAGGACCGGGAAACGTGGCTAAGTACGGGCAGGTGCCACCTTTCCGCGAAACCCGAGAGTACGTCCGGGCCATACTCACAAGCATTGGCATGTATCGCGCAAGCAGGATCAAAGCGGTACAAGCAGGACATACCCCTGCTCGCACTGTCGTGCTCACCTCCTACAAGCGGTGAACCGTCGGCGATGGATGTGCGCTCGTGACGAACAAACTGGAGGCCTCCCAAAGATCATAGCGCGGCAATCGTGCTCGCATGCAACCGGGACCGAAGCTTCGGCTCATTCAAGTTTCAGCTAGCGCTGCCTGGGAAAGGCGTTGCGGCTGATTCCTCGCCCCGCGATGTTTCACAAACGAGGCCCACCCATCCGGCAGGCATGGGGAGGCTTAGCCTTCTAAGCTTCGGCGTCGGGATGCCAGGCCTCGCCAAGTAACAAGATTTGCGTCAAGGTTCCCTCTACTACCCGTATATTCGGAATGCAGAGCTAAAATGATTCCGATATCACGTGTGACCTGCATGTTACTGGGATGGCCGAAGCAAACGGCACGGCACATTTCAGGAGATAGAGATGAGGTTCTTCGCCATCAATAGGCCGATCTTGCAACGTGTGCGGTCCAGAAAGCGTCGTCGCAGTCTGCGCAAAGATGCTGGCGGTAAGCTGGTTTTACTGTCCGGGGCCGCTATCGCCGCAACCATCATAGGCTGTGATGCTGCATGGGCTGGGACTGATGCAACCTTCGATACGGCGCTGACGCAGTTCACCGGCTTTCTTGAGGGTTCCGGAGGCAAGATCATTACCGTTCTTTCACTCGCTGGAGGGATCGTCGGCCTAGCCTCAGGCCGCTTCTCACTTGGACAGGTAGCGATCCCCGTCGGCGTTGGCGTGGGCGCTGGCACCGGCATTCCCATCGTCACTTCCACGGTGACGGCCACCATCTAAGTGGCGGTCGGAAGAGTAGGCGTCCTGTCGGCCTTTTCTACTCGGGCCGGGCGCTACGGAACGGTACAGCATACCCTTACAGGTGTACAATCCAGAGCTGATTGGCCCTCAGACGATCCATGAGTTTCCCATGATGGTTATACCATCTGCCGGGGCGTCGTGGCTCAACATTTCGTCGTGGGCCTCTTTTCTCGCAACAGCTTGGTTCGGCTATCGCAAGCTCCGAGCTGGACGATCCCTGAAGTGGGTACCGCACCTTGCCTCTCGCGGCGTGCGGGAGGCTCAATCAAAGAATTAGCTCTGACTTTTCGCTTCAGAATCATGGCGCGCTGCGGCGTCGACGTGCCGATCGTCGGCAGGAGGCACCGCAATGATCTGATCCGGGTGTCCCTGGAGCTGGCTGAAAGTCTCCCCCGGCCAGCTCTTTAACCTGACGGCGGTGTTACATGGACCGATATGCAATCCCAAAGCATCTTGATGATCCTGAGCTCATCGGCTTTTGGACCCTCGACGAGTTCATCATCATGTTCGTACCCTTTCTGTGGGGGGTACTTAGTCAGCACATCATTATTGGTCTCGTATCCGCGATTGGCGCTTGGTTTGTATATCGCAAAGCAAAAGCAGGTCGATCCATCTCGTGGATACTCCATGTTGCGTACTGGCATCTTCCGGGCAGCTTCTTCGGTCTCAAGGTAGCGCCGCCGTCCCATGTTCGCGTGATGGCAGGATAGCTATGGATATCACGCACGCTCATCTATCGTCACAACGTGTGCTCAAGCAGCGCAACGGACTTGCGATTGTCTCGATCGCGCTGACGATCGTGATCCTCATCCTCTTCATCATGGCGTCGACGCGCGATCGCGAGATCGTGCTCCAGCCCATCTCCCGCTCACCCCTGACGCTGAGCAGTGCCGGCGTGTCGCGTGAATACCTCGAGATGGTGACACGAGACGTCGCACTGCTGGCGCTCAATCGGTCGCCAGAAACGCTCAAGTACTGGATGGACAACATCCTGGAGATGACGGACCCACGAAGCCGGGGCCAGCTCAAGAGCGATCTGATCAAGGTCGTTGAGGAACAGCGCGGATCGCAGATCACGCAGTTTTTCACCATCAACACCATCAGGACCGATCCCGAGGCGCTCACCAGCGACGTGATCGGCGTGCTGCACACGGTCGCGGGCTCGAAGGAAGTCACCACCCAGCCCAGAACCTTCCGTTTCACTTGGACCTACACCGGCGTGAGCTTGAAGCTGCGAGGCTTCGGCATTGTCGAAAAGGTGGAGAAGAGCCATGACGCCGATGCTCAGTGACGCATTACAGTGGCCCGCCTTCGGCGGTGTTGGCCTCTTGGCGCTGGCGCTCGCTGCGCATCCCGTCCTGGCAGCCGATCAGTCTTTGATCGCAGCGGATAACGGGGAAGTGCGCTGCACCGCCTCGCTGCGCGATCTCACGCGCATCTCGCTGAAGGACGATGAGTTCGCCTCGGTGTCCAAGGTCGCCACCGGTGTCCCGACCGACGACTTCTCGGTGGTCAACGAGCCGGTGCGTGGCGACATCTATATCTCGGTGCCTGAAGGGTACTCGAGGAAAGCGCTTTCGTTCTTCGGCACGTCGCGCAAGGGCTTCGTCTACAAGTTCGTCTGCTCGATAGCCGGCGACGACGCGACGCAGGTGTTTGTCGCAAACGCTGATCTGGTAAAGCCGGCCAAGTCGGCCACCGCAATGCCGGCTTCGCTCTTCGCCAAGGACGACGCCGTGCGGCTTGTAAAAGCGATGTACGAGCAGGCGATCGTCGACGGGTTCGAGATCCGTCAGCACGTTCTGGCACCGGTCAACGTCGGTGCTCTGCGGGTCCAGATGATTGGTGAGTACCAAGGGGCCCAACTCACCGGCAAGACACTCAGGATCGAGAACAAGGGCTCCAGGCCCGTCGAACTAAGCGAGGAGAGCGTCAGTCCCAAGGCGATCGCCGTCAGCGTGGCCAACCCGCACCTCAAGCCCGGCGAGGCGACCACCGCCTACATCGTCGTGGCATCGGGAGACCCCCGATGAAGCTGTTCCAGCGCAAGCCTAAAAACCTCGACGGTTCCGAGGGCGCGGAAGAGGGTGGCGAGCTCGTCGTCAACGACGCCACCGCCAAGCGCCAGAAACTCGCGCTCTACGGCGGCGGTGGTGTCCTCTCCGTCGTTGCCATGGCCTGGATCCTGACGCCCAGTACCAAGATCAAGGAAGGCCTTGCAGGTAAGGAAAGCGACTCCGAGGTCAAGGTGTCGACTGATGCCATGGTCAACCGCCGCATGTCGGAAGCCGAGTGGATGGCGCGCTCGGAAGGCCAAATGGCTTCGTTCAACAACCAGATCAAAGGCCTGGAAGGACAGAGCAAGCAGATCGAAGGGTTGCAGGCGCAGATCCAGGCGCTGCAGACCGAAAAGGGCGCGATGGCCGAAGACGGTTCGCGTGTTCTTGGCGCCTACGAGCAGGAGAACGAGCAACTGAAGGCGCAACTCGCGGAAGCGAAGCGCGCACCGCTTGCAGGACCGACGGGGCTCTATGGGAAGGGGGCGCCTGGCACCTACCAGGCCAGTAGTACCGCGCCAGCTTCGGCGCTCGCCAATGCCGAGCCAGGGCTGGCGCTAACGCGCAACAACGAAATCAAGCTGGTCTCGTTCGAGGGCAGGGCCAACGGTGGGACCGGCAATCGGATCGCACCCTCGAAGGCCACCAGCTACACCGACAGCCCCAACTATCTGCCGCCCAATTCGATTGCCAAAGCAACCGTGGTGGTGGGCGTCGATGCCGCGGCCAACGTCAAGAGCCAGAACGATCCGCTGCCCGTGGTGCTGCGCATCACCGGGCCGGCGCGCTCGGTCTACTCGCAAGGCAAGCTGCTGCGCACGACGATCGAGGGCTGCATGGTCAACGGCGCGGCGCAAGGCGATCTCAGCTCCGAGAAGGTCTACGTCAAGCTGCAGCGCATGACGTGCCCGCAGCCGGGCGGCCGCTTTGCCGTCAGCGAGGTCAAGGGCTTTGTCGCGTTCGGCGGTAAGACTGGTGTGCGGGGCAAGGTGGTCAGCCGCGAAGGAGGGCTCGTCGGCCAGGCGTTCCTGGCAGGGCTCGCGGGCGGATTCGGCAAGGGCTTCTCGCTCAATACTCAATCCACCCTGACGGCACCGCAGGTCAGTGTCGGTGGCAAGCGCGACCAGCTGGGTATCGGCGAACTCGCGCAAGGCGGCCTGGGTGAAGGCATTTCGACCTCGGCCGAGACGGTCTCGAAGTACCTGATCGAGCGCGCCGAGCAATACCAGCCGGTCATCGAAATGCCGACCGGGATCGAAGTCGAGATCGTGTTTCTCGACGGCGTCTTCATTCGCAACTGACGGGAGTTTCGAAAGATGAAGGTTCATCACAAGATCGTTGCCGGTCTGGGCCTGGTCGGGCTCGCCGGCGCGGTCGGCGCCTACGCACAGGCTCCGGCCAGTGACGCGCAAGTCCTTGAGCTTCTCAAGGCACGGCTGCCTAAGACGCAGGTCGCCAAGGTCGACTGCTCGCGGATAGGCACGCTCTGCGAGGTGCAAGCTGGCTCGCAGCTGTTCTACACCGATCGCTCAGCGCGCTATCTGGTGATCGGCCGTGTCTACGACATGGAGATGCGCCAGGATCTCACGGCCGCACGGCTGCTCGAGATCAATCCGGAGATGCTCATCGGCGGTGCCGCCGCCGGCGACAAGGCAGAGGCAGCCAACGCCGCGCCTGAGACTGCCGATCCGGTTCAGGCGGGCCGTGGTCTCAAGAAGGCAGGGGCGCAGAAGGTCTCGCTCGAGGGGCTGCCCAAAAATGGCGCCGTTGAGTGGGGCTCGGGCGGGCCGAAGGTTACTGTCTTCAGCGATTTCCGCTGCGGTTACTGCAAGGCGCTGCATGAGGCGCTGCGCACCATGAACGTGCGCGTGATCGAGCGGCCGATCTCGGTCCTCGGCACCCGGATGATCTCGAACGCGGTGGTATGCGCGCCAGATCGCCGCAAGGCGCTTGCTGACGCTTACGAGGGCCGGGACCTGCCTGCAGGTCGCCAGTGCGACACCTCGGGGCTCGATGCCAACGAGAAGTTTGCGCATGCCAACGGCTTCGACGGCACGCCGGTGATCGTCCGCGCGGACGGCGCGGTGCTGCAAGGTTTCAGGCCCACGGCCTTCCTGGAGACCTGGCTCAAGGGGGCGGGATCGTGAGCGCGCATCGCCCACGCGCCCGGCACGGTCTCACCACGGCCACGCTCGGCCTCGTCGCATCGGGGCTCGCGGGTTGCACTACGTTTGGGGCCAATATCAGAGGTGACTTCACCTGCGGGGCTCCCAATGGAACCTGCGCGCCTTCCAGCGTCATTGACGATTCTGCCATCGCGACGATCCAGGATCGCACCTCGAACGAGGTTGTGGTGCCGGCAGGCCCTTACGAGGTCGACGATGGCGACACACCCGGTATGCGGCTCTCCTCGGCCTCAGCGCCGGCCCACAGGGGCACGTCGCAGCCGCGGGGCTATAGCCGTGTCCTGCGGGTCGTGTTCCCGGCCTACGTCGATCGCTACGGCCAGTTGCATGAGAAGAGTGCGGTGCAGGCCGAAGTCGACGTCGGCCAGGTTCCGCAGCTTGCGGATCGCGCAGTCGGCGATCGCCTGCCGAGCGGACCGGACGCGGGTCTGTTTGGTGCCGCCGAGAGCGCGCCGCAGATGCTTGCGTTTGCGCCGCGCGCATCGGTGCCGGGATCTTCCGCTCCGCAGCTGGAAGCACAGGCACTTGCGCGAACGGAGAACGTCATCGTGCGCCACGGCCTACCCAAGGCGGAGAGCCCCAAGATCGTCCTGCCCAAGGTCGCGACCAGCGAGAGTGGCAAGGCAATACCAGAAGCGGCGACGCCGGCGAAGCCCTCGCCGATCGCCGCGATCAAGGACCAGGTGGCCGGCAAGCTCGCCCAGAGCGCCAAGGTCAAGGCGGCCGACTTCCCGGCCCAGGTGGATTGAGCGACATGGCTGACATTATCCGCCGCATGATCGAGCTCGTGACCGGCGACGCGAGCAAGCCCGAGTCCCGCTCCAAGGCGCCCGAAGTGCCGATGCTCGCGCATTACCTCGGGTATCGCGCCTTCGACCCCAAGCGCGAGCTGTTTTACCTGACCAACTCGAAGGGCTTCATTCTCGAACTCGCGCCGCTGGTTGGCGCGGATGAGCGGATCGGCGACATCCTCAACACCGTATTCGCGGACATCCTCGTCGCGGGCGCGCACTACACGGTCACGAACTGGCCCTCGCCGCGCGTGTCGGAGAAGTTGGAAGGCTGGGTGCTCCCGCGCGTTATGGCCGGTGGTGTGTTCGAGAAGCTAGCGCGCTACCGGCTCGACCTGCTGCGCAATGGTGCCTGGGCGACGCTCGCCAGCGATGGCCCGTTCCACCTTCGCAACTTCCGCGTGATCTTCAGCGTCGGCTTTCCCGATTCCAGCTCGGTGTCGCTTGAAACGTTGACCTCGATGCGCGAGGCCGTGGTTGCCGCGCTGGACTCGATCAACATCCCGGCGCGGAGCCTCAACCCGGTCGACCTGATCCGGCTGATCGACGATATCCTGTGCCCCTCGACCGGCGCCAGCGACGATGCGCCCGAGTACAGTGCGCTCGATCCGATCAACGAGCAGTGCGTCAGGCGCGATCTGGTCACGCTGGTGCAGAAGGACCGGCTCCTGTTGCACGCACAGGCGCTGCGCCCAAGCGGCGAGGACGTCGACGGCGTTCCCGAGATGCGCGAGTTCCGGCCCGAGCAGTTCGACGTGCGCTCGATGTCGGTGCGCTACTTTCCCGATCGCTGGGCACCTTGGGACACCCAGAAGGTCATCGGCGACATCTTCAACCCCAAGCTCAACTTGCCGTGCCCAGTGCTGCAGACGATCTCCGGGATCGTTCCGAGCACGGAAACCTCCGCGACCAAGGCCGGCTTCAAGTTCGCGCGCACGCAGTCGCTCAGCGAAGGGAAGGGGGCCAAGCTGCGGCCCGAACTGCGCTCCCAGGCCGCGGAATGGACGCATGTCCAGCAGGAAGTGCGGACCGGCCAGAAGCTGCACCAGGTCTACTACTCGGTGACGATGGTCTCGCCCAAGGGCGTCGGCGACACCAACGAGCGCACGATCAAGGCGATCTACAAGGCAGCTGGATGGGATCTCATCGATGAGACCTACCTGCACTTGCCCTCGTTCCTGGCCTCACTGCCGCTGCTGCTGGCCGATGGCCTGGCGTCGGATCTCAAGCGCATGAAGCGCTTTCGCACCGTGCTCTCGTCCAACGTCGCTTCGATGGCGCCGATGCAGGGCGAGTATAACGGCGGCCACATTCCGCACCTGATGTTCGTGGGCCGGCGCGGTCAGCCCCAGTTCTGGTCGCCGTTCCAGAACGGCGCGGGCAACCACAACGTCGCGATCGTCGGCAAGTCGGGCTCGGGCAAATCGGTGCTGCTCCAGGATCTGACCGCCAGCCTCGCCGGGGTGGGCGCGCGCACGATCGTCATCGACGATGGCCGCTCTTTCGAGCACATGGCCAAGGCGCTCGGCGGTCGCTTCACGGAGTTCCGGCTGTCGTCGGGCATCTCGATCAACCCGTTTCGCATGATCGATCCCGACATGACCGAGACCGACGAGGATTACCTCGTCGACTGTCTAGCCATGCTCAAGGCCATCATCGCGCAGATGGCGCGCTTCGAGGACCGGCTTAACGATACCGAGCGCGGCCTGATCGACGCGGCCGTCAATCGGGTCTGGGAAGACTACGGGCGCGACGGCACGATCGACAACATCATCGCCGCGCTGGGCGAGACCGGGCATCCGTTCGGCCAGGATCTAGGCACCGCTCTGCTGCCGTTCGCCAGCACCGGTACGTTCGGGCGGTTCTTCCTCGGCGACAACAACCTCGACCTCTCGGCCGACCTCACCGTCTTCGAGCTCTCGGACCTTGCGACCCGGCTCGAGCTGCGCGGCGTGGTGTTGACCTCGATCATGTTCGTGGCCTCGCACACCATGCGCAAGATTGACCGCGCGATCCCCAAGGCACTGCTGATCGACGAGGCCTGGCAGATGCTGAAGGGCGGCGCCATGGCCGAGTTCGTCGAAACCTACGCGCGCACGTGCCGCAAGTACGGCGCCTCGCTTATCACCGCGACCCAGTCGCTCAATGACTACTACCGTTCATCGGGCAGCCAGGCCGCGCTCGAAAACTCCGACTGGTTCGTGCTGCTGCAGCAGAAGACCGAGACGATCGCCGATTTCAAGAAGTCCGATCGCTTCGAGATGGACAACTACACCGACGCGCTGGTGCGGTCCTTGAAGCGCAATGGCACCGAATACTCGGACGTCTTCATTCGTGGCCCTGACTCACAAGCAGTGTGCCGGCTCGTCCTCGATCGCTTCTCCGGCACGCTCTACTCGTCGAGCCCCAACGTCTTCGCGCTCATCGAGCAGCAAATTCAAGCCGGTCACACGATGGCGGACGCGATCGAGCTGGTCGCGTTCCCGGACCGCGTGCCGGCCAATGACGAACTGATGGAGGCGGCGGAATGACGATTGCTCCTGCACAAGCATCATTGGACTTGGAAGGTTCATTCGATCGCGCCCACACCCGTCCGGCGGCGACCTGCGATGTCAGACGGCCGGCTCGCGAACTCGGCGGCGCGGCCCTAGCGGTTGCACTTCGGCTATCCGGTTGGCTCACGGTCAACGCGCTCGTGACGCTCGGCTGCCTGACGCTCCTGTTCCTGGCGATCGGCGGCTTCTCGGTTAGCGGCGCGATGGTCCAGCTTGCCAACCTCTCGACCCGATACGTTGCGGCTGATGCCGCTCGGCAGACCGAGTTCAACACGATCCTGCTGGTGGGCTGCACGCTGTTCTTCTGCGGCACTGCCTTTTTCCGCCGCGCGCCGCTCGCGCGTGCGCTCGAGGAGATCAAGTGATGACGCTTGTGTCCGAAATCAGCGCCGATGAGGCGCGGCCCGCAACCGAGCCGGACCTTGCCGCTGTCTCGGCTTCCGAAATGCCGGAAGCTTCGGCGGTGACGCCGCCGCCTCCGGCTGCGCCGGCGCAACGCGCCAAGCCTAAAAGGGGTGGCGTGTCGCCCACCCAGATCCTGCTCGTCGCTGCCGGCGTCGCTACGCTGGCCTGGGGCGCGTGGATGACGCGCTCGGTCATGGACCTGGAGGGGGTCGGCGAGACCAAGTTCGTCAAGGTCCAGCTGCAGGGCTTGGTCGGCGAGTACATCCGCGCACAGGCGCGCTCGGCGACCCCGCCCGAGAAGATCTCGGCAGAGACGAGCGCGTTTATGGGCGAGCTCGACAAGGTGGTGAAGGGCGTCTCGAGCGATGGCAAGATCGTGCTCATCAACGAGGCGATCGTCGCCGGCGACGTCCCCGACGTGACAGACGCGGTGCGCCGCGCTGTCTACTCCACGGTCGCAATGCCGCGCGCCGCCCCTCGGCAGGACGTGGAGTCGGCCATGCGCAACTATCTCCTGGGCGCCGGCGCGCCCACGAACACGGCACCTGCTGGAGTGCCTGCAGCACTGCCAAACGCCGCCGCCGATGGAGCTCCTAATGGTTTTGGCAACTAACGCGGTCGCGACCGTGGGGGCAGGGGTGCGGCCCTCTCGCCGTCTCAGCGCGCGCAGCAAGCTTCTTGGCCTCGCGCTGGTCGCGGCGATCGGCCTCGGCTTCCAATCGCTGCGCCACTGGCACGATACGCACGCCATCATGATAAACGCTTCGGAATCGCTGCCCAACTGGGCCTTCCTGGTGGAAACGGGCCGGTTCCCTGCGCGTGGTGAGTATGTCGCGTTTACGCCCGGCAAGGATCCGCTGACGGTGAAGCACTTTGGCTCGCCGCCCGAGCCGTTCATCAAGCGCGCCTATGGCCTGCCGGGTGACGTGGTGTCGCACCGCGGGGCAGACGTCCTGGTCAACGGGACCCCGGTTGCGCGCATGAAGCCGCTGACGCGACAGGGAGAGGTCCTGCGCCCAGGGCCGGTCGGCGTGGTGCCGCGCGACTGCATCTTTGCCGCAACGCCCCACAAGGACGGCTTCGACAGCCGCTATGCCGCGATCGGCTTTGTCTGCAAGCGCCAGCTGGTCGGCGTCGGAGTGTCAATCCTGTGATCGCGCGGGTCGCCCTGACCGCGGCCGTCGCGCTGCTCGTGGGGCCGGCTCTGCCGAACGTCGGCGCTGCCGGCGCGCGCGATCTGGGCCAGCTGGGCCAGACCTGGCCGATCGCCGAGCTGGACATGCTCGAAGTCATGTACGCACGGCTGCTGCGCGCGCAAGCTAGCGGTGAGCTCGATCGAATGAACCGCCAGTTCGCGGCCCGTTCGACCCGCAAGGTCATGCATCCCGACCCGGTGGCGGGGCTGACGCATGCCGAAGAGCCGCGGGAGTGGGAGTACGATCCGGCGATCACCGTCGCGGCCGACATCCGCGACACCAAGGGCAATCTGATCGCGGCGCGCGGCACCAGGGTCAATCCGCTCAACGTCGTCTCACTGCCCCGCCAGCTCGCTTTCATCGACGGCGACAGCCCTGAAGAGCTCGAATGGGCGGCCAAGATCGGTGACGACACCAAGGCCATGGTCATCATGGTCAAGGGCTCTCCCTTCGAGCAGATGAAGGCGCGCCAGCGCCGCTTCTACTTCGACCAGGGTGGCAACCTCACCACCAAGTTCGGGATCCGGCACACACCGGCGCTGGTGCGCCAGAAGGGCGATGTTCTTGTCGTCGGTGAGGTGGTCCTCAAGCGGGAGATCGGCACATGATCGCATGGTTCAAGGATCGTCTGCCGGCGCCGATGGCGGCGCCTGAGACCCCGCAGCTGCGCGCGGCGCGCATGCGGATCATCGTCGGCCTGGCGCTCATCGCTGTAATTGTCGGCGCATGGAGCCAGCTTTACGCCGCCGTCGGCTTCCCTGTCCTGGTGCTGCTCGCCGGCGCTGTGGGCATGCTTGTCGTTCAGGTGCCGATCTATCTTGCGGTCAAGGCGCATGCCGACGATGCCTGGCTGACCGACGCGATTGAGACGACGAACGCGCGAGAGGCCGCCAACGATGCCTAGGCTGCTGGCCTTCCTCGGCCTCCTGGCGCTTCTATTTTCCGGAGGCGTCGCGAGCGCGCAGACGATGCCGTCGCGCTGCACCGGCAAGTTCGTCAATCCCATCACCGATGTGTGCTGGGGTTGCCTGTTCCCGCTCTCGATCGGGTCGTTCAAGATCTGGCCCTCGGCGCGCGCCGACACCGACAATCCCAATCTGCCGATCTGCTTTTGCGGCTCGCCTATCCCGCGTGTCGGCGTTGCTGCCGGGTTCTGGGAGCCGGCGCGCCTGATCGACGTCACCACCAAGCCGTTCTGCTTTCCCAACCTTGGCGGCGTGAAGCTCTCGCCGGGGTTCCAGATCGGCAACGGCTACGTAAGCCAGTCCTCGCAGATCGGCGGCAAGGGCGAGAACACGGCCAAGTACCACGTCCACTATTACGTCTATCCGCTGCTCTATTGGATGGAGATCCTGACCGATTTCCTGTGCTTCGAGCAGGCCTCGTTCGATATCGCCTACATCACCGAGATCGATCCACTCTGGCAGGAAGACGCGCTCACAACGATCATCAACCCAGAGGCAGTGCTGTTCACGACCCCGATCGCGCAAGCCGCATGCGCTGCCGATTGCGTCGCCTCGACTGCGCACTTGCCTCTAGATCCGCTGTTCTGGTGCGCGGGTTGCAATGGCTCGATGTACCCGATGAACGGCAATGTCGGCGCCAATGCCGGCATGGAGCAGTCGACCCGCCTCGCGGCCGAGCGGATGATCTACAAGATGCACCGGCAGGGCCTGGCCTGGGGCACGATGGGCAGCAAGGCCCTTTGCAACAAGTACATCATGCCCATACTCAAGAAGCAGCAGTACCGGCTGCAGATGGTCAACCCTTCGCCGATGGTGAGTGGCCGCGAAGCTTGCTCGCCGATCGGTGGCAGCACGATCCTGCCCCAGACCGGCCGCGTCTACCCAGTCATCGGTGAGGACGTCGGCTATCTGCTCTGGCGCAAGCGCAACTGCTGCGTGCTGTGATGGCGAGCTCACCTCATCACAGCCGCGGTAGTCTGTCCGTCTGCCTTCAGGCGTGCGGCATGATCCTCGCCGCGCTTTGCATCGTCTTCTCGCTGATGCTGTTCATGGCCGACCTGTTTGGCCTTCCCCTGCAGGTGCTTTTGCCATGACCCGCAAGTTGCTCATTGCCGCAGCCTTCCTCACTGCCGGCCTTGTCACCGCTGCGCTCGCACAGACGATCGAAGGCCTGGATCTCGGCGCCATTCAGAACCGGGCGGAGGAGCAGGCCAAGGACGCGCAGGCGTTCCTCGACAGCGTTGCGGGTCGCGGTGACGCGGCCCGCGAGGACGCCCGCCAGATTGCCGACGACGGCATGGGGGCGTTGAAGGCGATCGACACATCCAAGCTTCCCAAGGTCGCCGGCGCCGATGGTGGCGCGGTCGACCTCGATGAGCTGGTGACCGGCGCGCGAGGCGCACTCGAAGCACCCAAGTCCGCGCCATTGTTCATCGCCTTTGCCAGCCTCTCGATGCCCGAAGAGTCGCTCAAGCGGATGATCGCCGACGTTCACAAGGCGGGCGGCGTCGTCGTGCTGCGTGGGCTTCCGGCGAACAGCGGTCGGACCTTCGCCACGGCCATGCGCCACGTGATGTCGCAGGATGCTGCAGCGAACGTCGCAATCGATCCCCGTCTCTTCCGCGCCTTCAACATTCAGGCTGCACCGACTTACGTCACGGTCTCGACGAGCTTCGCACCATGCGACGACTTTGCCTGCAAGACCGCCGTGCCGCCATCCGATCGCATCGTCGGCAACGTGACGGTGCAGTACGCGCTCGAGACCTTCGTCGATGCGAAGGGTCCGGGCGCCCCGGCGGCGCGTGTGGCGCTGGCCAATCTGACGCGGCGTGACTGATGGCACGCTGTCGCTTTCACGTTTGCCTCACCGCAGCTCTGGCGACCATCGGCTCGTTTGCGAGCGAACCTTCCTATGCGCAGGACCGGGCGGCGGCCGAAGCCGCTGCCAAGGAGGTCGGTGCCGCGGCTCAAACCATGGGCAAGACGATCGTCATGGATGCCGGTTCGCCGGAGAGCCTCGTGCCCGGCTATGCCGGGACTGAGTTGCCACAGGCGGAGTTGATCGACGATCCCGATCATCTGAGCGCCAAGGGCACGAGTGCGGCTTCGTCCGACCCGGCCTATGCGACCGTGATCAATCCCACGCGCCCGGTCTTCGATCCCTTGACGATCGATGTCTCGGGTGCGCAGGCCGTGGAGCAGGATCCCGACAGCTTCCTTGGCACCGGCGTCAACCTCGACGGATCTGCGGGTAGCTGCGAGCCCGTTCCCGAGAGCGGGTCCGGCCCGTCGACCTATTACGAGACCTGCAACCGGGGCGACCAGATTATCACCACGCCCAGGACCTGCACATCGTCGCTCAACGTCCGGTTCGACCGCATCACCACCTGGATCTACTACTCTGCGACCCAAGGCCCTTACGCGTCGCGGGCGGTGCTGGCTCCAGCGATCGCCGACGGAACGTGCAAGAGCAAGGGCGCGTTCAACTACTGCACTGAGCTATCGCGGTACGGTTACAGCGCCGCAGGCAGCTGTAAGCCGAATAGCTTTTCTCCCGAGATCTTCGAATGCACGCGCGAGATCGGCGGCATGACGGCGACCGACCCGTCCGTTTTCAGTGGCATCGTGAAGGCCACCGGTCAATATTGGGCTTCGAAGTCCGAGACGGTCAGCCCTCCGATCATCACGCGCAGCTATGGGGCGTGCGCGGCCGAGAGCAACGCGCAGTGCGTCGAGCAAGGCACGGAAGTGTGCACGAGCAGCGATCCGGAATCCCGGATCATCGACGGCATCGCGGTCACGCAACCTTGCTGGGCCTGGCAGCGCAATTTCCGATGCACCGAGCGGCGCTCGGCGACCGATTGCGGCGAACTCGAGAAGAAGCCCGATTGTCATTTCGATCATGACGAGTGCCTGAGCGAGAATCCTGACGGCAGCTGCAATATCGTCGACAAGGTCTACGCTTGCACCACGCCCGACACCCGCACCGGATCGGGTCCGGCCTTCATCTGCAATGGCGATCTCTATTGCATCAACGGCGAATGCACGAAGATCGAGCGCGAGGCCTCGACCGAGTTCAAGGATGCAATGGTCGCAGTGCACACGCTGGGCGAAGTGCGCGACGATTTCGACCCTGCTACCGTCACCCTCTTCAACGGCGAGAAGACGGGCTGTCACAAACCGGTCTTCGGCCTGGTCAACTGCTGCGCCGGCAAGACGTCCGGCCTAATCACCACAGCGACCGGCGCGGCAGCCATTGCCTATGGTCCTGCCGCGATCGCCGCCCTGGCAACGCCGTTCCTCACCATGTTCCTGTGCTCGAGCGAGGAGAAGCTGCTCGACGTCAAGGACCGGATGGGTCTGTGCCACTACGTCGGCACCTACTGTTCGGACAGCGTGCTCGGGGTCTGCACCTCCAAGCGCAAGAGCTACTGCTGCTTCCAGAGCAAGCTCGCGCGCATCCTGCAGGAGCAGGGCAGGGCGCAGATCGGCAAGCCTTGGGGCAAGCCCAATTCGGCTGATTGCAAGGGCTTTACCATCGACGAGTTCGGCAAGCTCGATCTCTCCAAGATGGATTTCACCGAGGTCTACGATGAGTTCATGGACGCCGCCAAGGTGCCCGACGAGGTGCAGGCCAGCATCGATGTCCAGAAGAAGATCGAGGAATACTACAAGTTGCATGCGGGACGGTGACTTATGACGACTGACGATGCCGATGTTTCGAGAATACCCCCGGACCCAAGTGTCCCGGATATGTCTGTGTTCGACATGGCTCTGATTACGGCAATTACGCGATCTGCGCCGCCCTGGCGAAGACGGCATCGCCGCGAGCCTGTCGGACTGGTTCCTGCAACCGGACCGCGTGTCGGAGACTCGGCTCGCGGCCTTCCGCTTGGTGCGGCGCGGCATGCTCGAGGCGAGCCCGACGGGAGCGATCCAGAAATGCATGCCAACGATGGCGGGGATCGATGCCGTTACCACGCTCTACGGCGGCTGCATCCGCATGCTCGATCGCGGGATGGGGCTTTTGAATGTCCGGTTGCTGAGCAACCTGTTCGATGGACTGGGAGGCAAGTCATGAAGGGAATTGGCAAGTGGAAGCCAGTTGTCACCGGCCTCGCTCTCACTGCGCAGCTGGCAATGGCGATGCTGCCTGCCGGCGCCGCGCTCGCAGAGGACGGGCCGGTTCAGACCCAGGCTCAGCTACGGCCGGCGCCGGACGCCTTCTACTGCAAGGAGCGCAAGCTTGGCACCTGGTTCTACTGCGACGCCGACAAGGCCGTCGAGAACAAGCCGGCTGCAGCGCCGAATGTCCCTGCCGCCGCGCGCCTCGATGCCATCGGCAAGCAGCTGGACGAGCTCAAGGCCAAGGCGATCCTCGATCCCTCGCCCGACAACGTCGTCGCCTACGTGCGCTACCAGCGCGAGCAGCTCGATCGTGCCTCGACCTTTGCGGATGTGTGGAGCCGCGCGGTGTGGCAGCATCCCGATCTCGACTATACGCTGCAGCGTCCAATCGCCACGCTTGGCAAGCGGGCCTGGACGGACCAGCGCACCTCGGACCGCAACTCGGTCATGGCCAGCCTCTCGCAGCGCTATGGTCTGTTCTACTTCTACTCGGCGAGCTGCGGCGCGTGCGAGGTGTTCTCGCCAATCCTGAAAAGCGTCGCCGATCAGTACGCGATGTCGATCCTGCCGGTTTCGATGGACGGCGGACCGAATTCAGCGTTCTCGGAGTACGTGACCAACTCCGGCCAGTACGAGCGGATGGGGCTCTCGGGGGGGCAGGTGCCGGCGCTGGTGCTGTTCGACAGCGTGACCAAGCAGCCGATCCCGGTCGGCTACGGCGTCATGTCGGCCGACGAGATCATGCAGCGCATCTTCGTGCTCACCAACGTGGAACCCGGGAGTGACTACTGATGAACGCTAAGCGTCGCTGGGCTCGCTTCGCGACGTGGATCCGCGCGGCGTCCCTTGTCCTGGCTGCAGGCGGGCTCGTGGCCTCGCCGATCGCGTCGGCGAGCGTCGGCTCGGAGATGCAGCAGTTCTTCGACGACGTCGGCGTCTCCGGTAACGTCACTGGCCCTGCAGCCTTCAAGGGGCAGTCGGCAGGCTACTACAGCGGTGGCTCGCTTTACACGCGCGTGCCGCAAAAAACCGTCAGCCCGATCAACCTGCAGCTGCCCAATGCTCGTGCGGGTTGTGGCGGTATCGACCTGTTCGGAGGCAGCTTCTCGTTCATCAACTCGGACGAGCTTGTGGCAATGCTGAAAGCGACGGCGAGCAATGCTCTTGGCTTTGCCTTCCAGCTGGCGATCAAGTCGATCTCGCCGCAGATCGCCTCGACCATCGAGGAGCTGAGCCAGAAGGTGCAGCAGATGAACCAGTGGCAGATGAACTCCTGCCAGATGGCGCAGCAGATGGTGGGTGGCCTCTGGCCTAAGAGCGATGCCACCAGCTCCTTCATCTGCCGCACGATCGGCAACGCTCAAGGCAAGTTCGCCGACATGGCGCGAGCGAAGCAGGAGTGCGACAACGGCGGCAAGCGCAACGAGACGATCGCCGGCAACACCGACGGCAAGGTTAAGGAAGCGAGCCCCAACAACTACACCTGGACGCTTCTGAAGCAGAGCTACCCCAGCTTCGATACCGAAATGCGCGAGTTCCTGATGACCTTGGTCGGAACCATCGTCTACAATCCGGCGACCTCGGGCGATACCGGGCCGACGTACACCTTCAAGGGCATCGCGGATGAGGGCGTGTTTGGCGCGCTCCTGGACGGAACGGCGACGACGCCTGCCAAGAAGCTCAAGTGCGATGAGACCGAGAAGTGCCTCAAGCCGACCGAGGAGAACCTCTCTATCAGCGAGAGCCAGGCGCTGAAGCCCAAAGTGCGGGACATGATCAAGTCGATGATGGACAAGATCCACACCGACACCGCGCTCTCGACCAACGAGATTGGTCTGCTGGGGGCTACGTCGCTGCCACTCTACAAGATGGTGACGGTAAGCGCGGCCTCGCAGTTTGGGGGCCTTACCGATGGCGAGGTGAACGATCTCGCCGAGTACGTGGCCGTCGACCTGCTGCAGGTGATGCTTGCCAAGTTCCACTCGGAGATCCTGCAGGGCGGCGCCTCCTTCCAAGGCCCGGACCCGGACAGCATGAAGTCCTGGCAGGATCAGATCCAGTTCGCCTCGACGATGGTGGAGCGCCAGCGCCTGCGGGTGTCCGACCGGGTCAAGACCAATCAGGCGATCCTCGAAAAGACGCTCTTCCTGGAGAAGACGCTGCGCAACAGCTTGTCGCCGCAAATGTCGGCGGCGCTCAGCTTCTCCAAGGCCGCCAGCGCCCAAGGTCTGAGGTAATCCACCATGCTCGAGGTCTTCACGATTGGCGGCGGCGAGTACATCGTCAACGTCCTCAATGCGGTCGCCGCCTGGTGCG
This sequence comes from Novosphingobium sp. 9U, assembly GCF_902506425.1. Classification (NCBI taxonomy): domain Bacteria; kingdom Pseudomonadati; phylum Pseudomonadota; class Alphaproteobacteria; order Sphingomonadales; family Sphingomonadaceae; genus Novosphingobium; species Novosphingobium sp. 9U. The sequence goes on from NZ_LR732488.1 coordinate 48,027, forward strand.
GTGGCGGCGGCTTCCGCTCGATGCTGCAGGTCGTCATGGTGATGGGCCTTGCCTACGTGCTGCTGATCGTCGCCTTCACGCTCGACTGGCGGGTCTGGTTCAAGTGGTTTCTCTCCGCCAACATCATGTACATGTGCATGCTCGTGCCGACCACGAGTGTGAAGGTGACCGACCGGATCAACCCGAGCCTGGCGCCGGCGGTCGTCGACAATGTGCCGATCGGCTTGGCCGCGATTGCGGCGTTCTCGAGTCAGGCGGGCGACTGGCTGACGCGGACGGCCGAAACGGTCTTCGTGATGCCCGACGATCTGAAGCTGAGCACAAACGGTTTCATCTACGGCTCGCGGCTCTACGACAAGACGCGCGAGTTTGGCTTTCGTGATGCGCGCCTAGTCACCAATCTCGAAGAGTACAACAAGCAGTGCGTGTTCTATGACCTCCTGCTCGGCTTCAAGAGCATGGACACGCTGACGAACTCGACGGACATCCTGACCGACATGGGGCCTGGCTCGAAGGCGCGGGGCATGAAGTACATCGAGCCGGATCTCTCGAGCACGATCCTGACCTGCGAGCAGGGCTACAACGAGCTCAAGGACGACGACATACCGATGGCCGTCAATAGTGACCTCAACAAGCTCGCTCCCGGCCTCTTTCCTGATCTCGCACCCGGAGCCGCCCGAGCAAAGCTCGAGGCCGATATCCCCGAGATCACTCAAGCCTTCCATGGGACAGGCCAATCGGCCGCAAACGTGTTTCAGCAGCGTGCCCTCGTTGAGGCGTTCATGTCGGCTCGCGCGAACCTCACGGCCGACGATGGCGACAGCTTTGCAGCGCTCCGCGCCGATCAGCAGGCGCGCAACACTTACATCGGCATCGCCCAGCAAGCGATGACCTGGGTGCCACTTCTCAACATCGTGCTCACGGTCGTGTTCTACGCTATGTTCCCGGTGCTGTTCCCGCTGTTTCTCCTGCCTCAGACCGGTCCGTCGACCCTGAAGGGCTACTTCACCGGGTTCTTCTATCTCGCGTCGTGGGGACCGCTCTACGTCGTGCTGCACATGTTCATCATGGGCCGCACGATGAGCTCGATGGCGGCTGTTGCGCCAGGTGGCCTTACGATGGGGACCATGTCGGGAATCGATGCGGTCAACTCCGACACCGCGACGATCGCCGGCTTCATGCTCATGTCGGTGCCGTTCATCGCTGCCGGCATGGCGCGCGGGGCGATGTCGATCGGCACTCATGCGACGTCGATGCTGGCGCCGGCGCAGGCCGCGGCCGAAGCCGCGGCAGTCGAGCAGACCACCGGCAACTATGCCTATGGCAATCTCAGCTACCAGAACCTGACGGCCAACACGCGGCAGACCGATCAGTGGACCACATCTCCGAACCTCAACTACGGCGCAGCTGGCTACCACTTCCGCAACAACGAGGGTGGGATCGAGCACCAATACGCGGACGCCTTTGGCGGCCACACCGTCTATGACACCAGCACTGCGATCTCGAAGCTGCCTTGGTCGTATGAGATGGGAGAGAGTGGTACGCGCGAGGCAAGCTGGGCGGCGGCTGCGCATTGGGAGGCAGCTCGTGAACTGCGCCGTCAGCGGGATAGCAGCACGTCGACCTCCAACCGGAACTTCGCTGGCAACGATGAGGCGCACGTTGTTGCCCGCGGGTCGGACGTTCGGGCCGGGGACACGAGCACAATCAGCAACCAAAGGTACAAAGGACACCAGGGAACTCATACGAATAGCGGCGAGAACTCAACCTCTGTTACTGAAACAAACCGTGTGGGGGAAAATAACAGTGGTACCGTGACTGACACGTTCGCAGGTCAGATCAAAGGTAATGTCGGCTATGATGTAGGCCGAGGCGGGGCTGCCGGCTCCGGAAATGCGAAGGATGGAAAGCCGGCAGGCAAAAAACCAAATCCCGTCGCGCTAGCTGCGGAGGCTCTTGGCGTTAACGCAGGTCTTGATGCATCTGTAACAGCAGGGCGCGCGAGTGCCTTCGCCACCAATAACTACAATGACAAAAGTATCGCCGATGATAAATCCGTCCGCGTCACCGAAGGTAACTCTCAAGCCGATATGATCGGTAGCAGGGACCAGAGGGAGGACTCTCGGTCTAATAGTAGAGGAACATTTGCCTCGGACACCAATACAACAGGCGAAAGATCGGGATCCGAACATTCGGAGGAATGGCGCGAAAGTCTAAGCCGTCAGATTGCAGAGCATGAACGCCGCGCAACCATGCTAGATCAGCTTTCCCGGTACTCCGAAAGCAACGGATGGCGCTTGAATGAGAACGCAATCCCAATCATCCAGCCCCTATATGAGAAAATGGCTCGCACCTCAGCCGTCAGACTTCCGCACATAGATAAGGTCAACCTTACTCCGCAAGAGCGTGATGCTAGGGACTATGCTATTCATAAGGTTATTTCTAACCTAGAGAGCGATCCTACAAGAGACTTCAACGCCGCGCATGGGATAGGTAAACCGATGCCGGAAGTTAATGCGGTTGTACCAACCACGCTTGATGGAGGTCCGGCTTCTCCCCGGAGCACCTTTCCATCTGTAGCGGCTTCACGAGGTTCGGCGACCGAAGTGGCTCGCGAACACGGTGTTATTGTAAAGCCTGGGAGCGACCTCAGAAACTTGCAGCGGCCGATGATCGACGCGATTCCGATCGTAGCCGCTGTCGGGCGAGAGCTTGGCGTTCCCAATGTGATGATAACGTCGGGGAATGACCGCCGTCACGTGGACGGTAGTAAGCACTACAAGAATGCGGCGCTCGATTTTCGGGGCAATCAAATTTCGCAGGCGACTGGTGAAGAGTGGCAGCGGCAAGTTCAGCAAAGGCTGGGATCGTCATATTGGGTGGACTTTGAGTATGACCCAAAGGAACCCGCGAATCGGCATCTACATGTGCAAAGGCGGTAGGAGGCTGAAGTGAGCGCAATCATGGCCACAGCGATGCTCGGAAGCGCGCTCTACAGTTACTCGTTCAAGGTCTCCGATATCCGGCTCGCGGATACTGTAAATGAGACCTGTCATGTGTCTGCCAAAGCGGATGATGGGCCGTTGGTGGCAGAGGTCTCATGGGGGCCATGTCGGGCCGTTGAGATCCGGGTTATGTCAGCAGCCGAGCTTGAGAAAGCGGGGCAACTGAGCGACCTCGGATGGGTCCGCGAGGCGCTCTTAGAAGAGCCTAGGCAACTCCTCCTAACCGCATGGGGCCCTCACGCTGCTACTGCTTACGTTCGTGCCAATCGGCGCTACGCATCAACACTCGAGATACCGCTGGCTGATTAGCGTCAACGCATTTCAAATGAAGATCATAAGCCCGCAGAGAAGGACGAGCAACAGACCCCACGGATTCCCATTACCACCTCCAACGTGCGGCCTCTCAAGGAACTCGATATCAGGCGCGCGCTGCTCGTTCATGGCAGGACCGTAAGGTGCACCGCCAGGATACTGCGGGAACAGGTAGGGGCCGGGGATAGTGCTCATGATCCGAGTGTTAGCAGAACAGGCGGGGAACATCAAGCAGCCGCCCTTAGCACGACGAGCTCCCTGCGACATTGATCCACCACACAGCTGGCCTCGAATTTGACCTAGTGCCGCCGCGTGTCAGAAGGGTGCTGGTTCTACGGGGGGTCGGGCGATGGACGCTGCTTCGCAAACGAAAATGGATCGGGATCAAATCTACTCGATCCTTCGGCGTGAGATCGTCCTGGGCGTGATTGCGTCCGACCAGGAGGTGACATCGGCCGAGCTTGACTTGCGATTTGCATGCAGCGCGAAGGTCACGTCTGAGGTTCTCTCGACCTTGGCCGGCGATGGCTATCTGCGAAAGACGAAGGGCGGTTACGTCCCTGACGAGTCGCCGAGTGAAGAGGTGTGTGACTTCTTAAAGCTGGATGCCAGCAGCCCCGCATGTCGCGAGCTGCTGACCGGGCAATAACTTGCCCGCGCTGCCCGGGCCGGAGAACAGCGTTACCTCTCCGACCGGCGCTAGCCGTTCGACGGCAAAGCTTCGGCTTCGGGGTGACAGCCGCGAGCGCCGACATGTCTAGGGTGGCGGAGGGAGGGCGGGCGGCTTCAGCTTCTTCTGCTCCCGCGCCGTAGCTCGCGGCGCTTTCCTGATCGTTAGCAGCGTCCCGCCAGGATTGATCATCGCCCTCGTGGTTCACCGAGAGCGGATAATACCTCGTAAGATGCTGAAGTTGCCGCGTGAAGATGAGGGCGCTTGTATCTACTCCCCCGCTTACTCCCAGAGTCCGCAGGGAAGGGCTCATCTCCGAGACCGCTGCTGACAAGTCACACCGGAGTGGAGATGCAAGCCATAGTTGACATTCTCGAGGGTGATAACTATAGAAGACGCATGATCGAGGTCAGGCAGACAGCCCGCTTTACCGCATAGCTGGCGGGCCTGCGCGATCAACGGGCGCGTGCCCGTATTTTGAAGAGGCTGGACCGTGTTGTAGCGGGCAATCTGGGCGATTTCGCGCCAGTCGGCGATGGTGTTTCTGAGATGCGTATCTTCTACGGCCCCGGCTACCGCCTCTATTTTGTGCAGCGTGGCAACGCGGTGATCGTCCTTCTTTGTGGCGGCGACAAGTCGACACAGGATTACGACATAGCGACGGCCAAGGACCTGGCGAAGGAACTGGACGATGGCTAGCAAGATCGAAACGACTGCCTTCGACTCGGCTGATTTCCTCAACTCTACCGAAGACGTGGTTGCCTATCTCGACGCTTACCTGGAGGACGGTTCTCCTGAGGAGATCCGCGCTGCCCTTGATACTGTCGCCCGTTCCCGCGGGATCAGCGATATTGCCAAGGCTACCGGCATGTCTCGAGCTGGCCTTTACAAGGCCCTTGGCGAGAGCGGCAATCCTTCGTTCGAGACGGTTCGGATGATCTTGAGCGCCTTAGGCCTCCGGTTCGCGGTTGAGCAGAAGATGCCCGAAATGGAGGAGGCTTAGCCGGACGCCCGGCTGCCAAAAGGACTGGCGAATACTCACACCTGATGTCTGTTGCTGCTGATCTCCATGATCTCAGAACTGAGACGACGTAAATGGGCCCAGCATTGGATCCCACAGCTACGGCGCACCTCAAGCTCTCGCTCCGAACCTGAGAGCTCTGGAAACGGATGGCACTGCGTACCCGAGCATTCGGAATGCAGGCGGTGAATGCGTCGGTCTCTTTTACCCTGGTTGCGCGTCGAACCCTCTGCAGGGGCGCCACCTCGATTATCACTGGAGTGGGGAGCGCGTTGATCTTGTCCGCGATGCCGGATCAGGGGCTGTTTTCCGCGTCGTCGACTTGCCTGCCAATTCCGCCTGAGGGCAGGGGAGGTGAGCGCGCGGCTACATCTGCGAAGGCGCTAAACTCGCTGGCAGGTCGGCTCACACGAACGCGGTCGTAAGCTCCGCCGATGTTGCGTCATTCGCGGCCGACTACATCATGAGCTGCTGGTCAACCACGCCCTTCAGCAATGACGGAGGGGGCCGCCGGAGCATCAACCGCCAGCGACGCCGCTGCGGACATGACCAGGCCCTAGCCCTGCCCATTTGGCACTCCCGGGCGCCTGACCCCACGCCTCTTAGCGTGACTACGCGTCCAAACCTGGGTGAGCTCCGAGCTCGCCGGGAGTACGGCCTCCGGGTTCAGCGCTCGTCGCGCCGAGTCGGAAACACGGGACCGCGCACGGTCATCTTCTCTGGATCGTACGGCCGCTGCAGAGCAACGACTTCGTCGTAAGACCCCTTCAACCACGTATCAACATCGGCCGGAGCAAGGATCGTAATCATCGCTTTGGGATGAATTGGTGCAACGATGCTATTTGGATCGCACGTGACCATTGTGAAGCCGCGGCCTTCCTTGGTGCGCTGCCAGAAGCCAGCTACCGCGAAAACGGTTTGGTCGACCACTTGGAACCACATTTCCCCCTTGAGAGGCGGTTTGCCGTCCTCAAGGTCGTGCTTCTCCGGCGTGAATTCGCAGAATTCGGTCAGGGGTACGAGACACCGGTTTTCTGGCCGCTCGGCCAGCTTGCGCCACTGAGGCAACCCAAGCTGGCGCACGTTGGTCATCTTCCACTTGGCTTGTCCTCCGAGCACGTCCCAGGTCATGACATCCCATGCCCTGCCGCCGGCCTGCTCTCGGATGACATAGTTCCGGCTACCAGGCCTCAGCTCGCGCGGATCAAAGCGGTTGTCGCGGGGCCTTTCGGTGAACAGCGTCGCCGCTGAGCCAAAGATCGTGTCGGGCTCTCCCAGCATGCGAGCGCGGTTGCACATACTCTTGGTTCAGCAGCTCGAAGCGCGCGGGCGATGCCCTGCACTCGCCCGAGGTAGCACGCATATGTGTTCGTCGATCGTGTCCCGAGCGACGGCCGGGATGTTACGAGTCAGTTTTCCAAAACCGTTCTGGCCATCTTTCATGAGGCAACAATGCCGCAGGGGCTTGGATGGTTCAATCTCTGCGGCTAGGCCCGGCCCATCATCAACGATCAGGAGTGCTCAATCCATGAACAACAGCGATCTCGCCGAGACCATCGGCGGTACAGCCGACCTATCTAAGGCTGACGCCCGTAAGATCGTCGATGCAATCTTCAACGCTATCGCCGATGCGGCTGCCAGTGGTGAGGAGATCTCGCTGAATGGCTTTGGCAAGTTCAAGGTGAAGGACAGCCCCGAGCGCGAAGGCCGCAATCCCGCGACCGGCGAGGCGATGACGATCAAGGCATCCAAGAAGCTGACGTTCACGCCGGCCAAGGCGATCAAGGACAAGCTTAACGGGTGAAGGGCATTGCGCTGGCACGCCTAAGGGTGCCAGCGCCACCCTCATCCCTTTTCCCGACCGCGCATGCCGCTCACCTTCTGCGCTGCAGCATCCAGCTTCGCGCGATCGTTGCCGACGGTCTGAATCAGCGTGCGCGCCTGGTGCTGGCTCAAGCCGTGCTTGCTGGCAAAGTATTCGACCTCGTAGGGCTCGTCAGCCGCGACCCGGCTGCGATCGCGTCCATCTGGCTTCGTCTTGTCGTCAACCATGTCGATTTCCTCAATAATGGTTTCGTGTGCACCAATGCGGCGAGGAGCAAGAAGGCTGCAATTGCTGATACTTACAGGGGAGAAATCTCCTCATAACAGCCGGCGCGCCTGAGCTGCCGGACGATCCCGTTAAAGGCAGCGGTGACACCCTGAGCGCGACCGATCTCGTTCTCCTGCTTGGCGGCATCCCAGTACAGGTCCAGCGGCCAGCGCTCCGGAGAGTGAGGCACAAGGCAGCGAAGCGCGAGCCGTACCTCAACTGTGTCTACCCGATTTTCTCCCGAACGCGTCACGCCGGCGCGCAGGATATGCAGCGAGAGCGCAATGACAACGCGCTGGTGCCGGGGCAACTTGGCCACGAGTTACCGGAAGTCATGCGACTTGAAACGCACAACCTCCTCGGGGTCCATGCCGTTGGCATGCGCCGGCCAATAGCAGTCGCGCGGCTCGGGGCTCCAGCTTGGCTGCTTATATGCGCCGCCGCCACGGTCCGGAGCGCCTCCATGCCTTGCACCGTCACCTCGGCCAGTGCGGTGTGGGAAGGACATCTCGCCAACCCTGTGCAGTAGGTGTCCGTGATCAATGATCTTGTCGCAAATGACGTGGATCACCTCGCCTTCCTTCTGCACCCGCCCCTTCATGCCGATCATCGAAGCGGACATGACTGTGCGGCGTTGCGCCTCGAAGCGGTCGGGCCAGAGGATGCCGTTAGCAATGCCAGTCTCGTCCTCGATCGTAATGAACAGCACACCCTTCGCGCTGCCGGGCTTCTGGCGAACCAGGATGATGCCGGCGACTTCAACATGGCGGCCATCGCGAATGGTGAGCAGATCTGCGCACCGGGTGACGCCCCGCCGGGTCAGTTCTTCGCGGAGGAATGTGAGAGGGTGAGCACGAAGCGAGAGCTGCAACGACCGGTAGTCCTCGATGACCTCGCGTCCATCGGTAAGCGGTCTGAGCGCCACCTCAGGCTCGTCACCCTCAGCGTTGAAGGTCTCGGCCGCGCGGTCGGCGGCGGCGAAGAGGGGCAACGGTGCTTCGCCAAGCCCGCGCACCTTCCACAAGCCCTGCCGCCGATCGGCGCCGAACGCATGAAAGGCGTCGGCGTCAGCCAGCTTCTCGATGGCGGCACGCTGGACGCCCGATCGGCGCCACACGTCCTCGACGGACTCGAACGGTGAGGTACTACGAGCGCCTACGATCGCGGCTCCATCGGCATTCGACAGTCCCCGCACTTGACGCAGTCCGAGCCTGACCGCCAAGTAGCGGCCGCGACCGCACTCAAGCGTGCAGTCCCATCGGCTCGCATTGATGCACGGCGGTCGGACCTCGACGCCATGCTCGCGCGCGTCGCGCACGATCTGCGCCGGCGCATAGAAGCCCATCGGTTGCGCGTTCATCAGGGCTGCGCAGAAAACGTCGGGATGATGGTACTTCATCCAGGCCGAAGCATAGGCGATCTTGGCAAAGCTCGCGGCGTGGCTCTCCGGAAAGCCATAGGAGCCAAAGCCTTCGAGCTGTCGAAAGGTGCGCTCGGCAAACTCGCGCGGGTAGCCGCGCGTGACCATCCCTTCGACCAGCTTGTCCGAGAAGTGCGAGACGCCGCCGGTGAACTTGAAGGTCGCCATGGCGCGGCGCAGCTGATCGGCTTCTGCCGGCGTGAAGCCTGCGCCCACGATCGCCACCTTCATCGCCTGCTCCTGGAAGAGCGGCACGCCCAGTGTCTTCTCCAACACGGCGCGCAGCTCAGGACGCGGGTACTCGGGCTTCTCCAACCCCTCGCGCCGGCGCAGGTAGGGATGAACCATGTCCCCCTGGATCGGGCCAGGACGGACGATCGCGACCTGGATGACAAGATCATAGAAGCGCCGCGGCTTCATACGCGGCAGCATCGACATCTGCGCACGGCTCTCGATCTGGAAGGTACCGAGGGTGTCGGCCTTCTGGATCATGGCGAAAACGTCCGGGTCATCATCCTGTAGGTCGGCGAGGCCTTTGCGAATGCCCTTGGCCTCCTTGAGCAGGTTGAAGGCTCGGTTCATGCAGCCAAGCATTCCAAGGCCCAACACATCGACCTTCATGAACTTCAACGCATCGATATCATCCTTGTCCCACTCGATGATCTGGCGGTCCTCCATGGCCGCGGGCTCGATCGGCACCAGGTCATCGAGCCGGTCGTGCGTGAGCACGAAGCCGCCGGGGTGCTGGCTCATGTGCCGCGGCACACCGATCAACCGGCGCGCAAGATCGAGCGTAAGCCGAAGCCGGCGGTCGGCGATATCGAGGTTCAGCTCTTCGACTTGCTTCTCGCCGACGCCCTCGGCCGACCAGCCCCAGACCATGCCGGCCAGCGAGGACGTGAGGTCTTCAGGCAGCCCCAGCGCCTTGCCAACATCGCGCACAGCGCCGCGGGCGCGGTAGCGGGTGACGACGGCTGTCAGCGCCGAGCGATCACGCCCATAGGTATCGTAGATCCATTGGATGATCTCCTCACGGCGCTCATGCTCGAAGTCAACGTCGATATCGGGCGGCTCTCGCCGCTCGCCCGAGACGAACCGCTCGAAGAGCAACTCGTGCTTGATCGGGTCGATTGAAGTGATGCCAAGGACGAAGCAGACGCATGAGTTGGCGGCCGAGCCACGTCCCTGGCACAGGATGCCGCGGCGCCGTGCCTCGCGGACGATCGCATGCACGGTAAGGAAGTAGGGCGCATAGCCCAGCTCGGCGATCAGGCGCAGCTCGTGGGCGATCTGCTCACGGTAGGCTTGCGGAACATCGCCATCGAACATCCGCTCGGCGGCATCCGCTGTCATCTGCTCAAGCGCTTCCTGCGCGGTCAGACCCTCGATCACGCGCTCGTGCGGGTACTGATAGGCAAGCTCGCCCAGGTCGAAGGTGCACGCCTGCGCGATGTCGACGCTCGCCTGCAAAGCATCGGGGTAGGCGGCGAAGCGCCGGACCATCTCGGCAGGCGACTTCAACGCGCGATCGGCGTTGACCTCGCGGCGGTAGCCGAGCTCGTCCACGGTGCACTTCTCGCGCACGGCTGTGACGACGTCCTGCAGCAGGCGAGCCTCCGGTGCATGGTAGAGCACATCACCGGTGACCACCGCGCGCACGCCGGCAGCACTCGCCTGCCGGGCCAGGGCATCGATGCGGACAGCGTCGTTCGGGCGGCGGCGCTGGAACAGCGCCATGTAGCCGCGTCGTCCATAGACCCTGCTAAGGTCAGCGAGGGCTGCGGCGTTGTCCTCATCCGCCTCATGAGGGAGGAGAATGGCGATCATCCCCTCGGACCAGGGCGCAAGATCGTGCCAGTGCAGCTCGCACTTGCCCTTGCCGGCGCGCCGCTTGCCGATCGTCAGCAGTCGCGTCAGCCGCGACCAGGCGGGCCGGGCGGTCGGGTAGAGGAGGAGGCGCCGCCCGCAGGCGAGATCCACGCGCGCGCCGGCGATCGAACGCACGCCGGTCACCTTCTGCGCTTCCCAGGCCCTCACCACGCCGGCGACGGTGCCGATGTCCGAGACGGCCAGGGCAGGGTAGCCGAGCAGCGCTGCGGCCGAGAACAGCTCTTCGGGGCTCGATGCGCCGCGCAGGAGCGAGAAGTGCGTGAGGACCTGAAGTTCGACGTAAGCGGTCACGCGAACACCCCGTGGACCCACCAACTAAGATCGCCGGTCGCGTTGTCCGCGCCATCGCCGCGTCGGAACACCCAGTAGCGGCCACCGTGCTCGTCCTCGATGCGGAAGTAGTCGCGCACCGCCCAGACTTCCTTGTCGCGGCGCCACCACTCGCCATGGATCCGCTCGGGACCGTCCGCGGCAACGACCTTGTGTGACCGGCCACGCCACTCGAAACGCTTGGGCGGTTGGTCCGGCATTAGCGCCATCACGCCCCACAGCGGCTCGGGCCTGGCGAACAGGCGCACGGGGCGCTCCCACTTGGGCCAGCTCGCCGGCGTCTTGATCGGGCTCACCCGTTCGGCCGCGCGCTCGGGCACATGGCTGGCAACAGGCGCCATTCTGTAGACGGCGCCTTCCCCAACCCTGGCGGCGACCACGTCGACCAAGCGGGCGGGATCACGCACCTGCATGTCGCCGGCGAGGATCTTGCCAAGGTCGACCGCGGTCAGCGGTTCGGTGTGGGGAGCGGCGAGGCGAAACTGCTCCAGACCCATGCCCGGATCGATGCGCTCGATCTTGAGCTTGAGCAGCCGGAGCAAGTGAGCGGCTTCGCGCGTCGGGCGCGAGGTACCGACCGCGATCACTTCCTCGCCGCCGTCGATCCGCAATGCGGAGAGGCGCAGCGAACGGGCGCCAAGACCCCTGGCCTGCAGCAGCTCTGCCATATCGCCGAGCAGATCGGCCATGACCTGCGCGATTGCCTCGGCCGTGCCGATCGGCTCGAGCAAGCGCCGCTCCACTGACGGGACTTCAAGGTCCTCGCATGAGGTGATTGGTTCCGCGACTGCGCCAATCGCCTGGTCTAGCCGCTTGATTGCCCCTAGCCCAAGGCGACGCGCTAGCGGCCCGCGAGCGACAGGGAGCAAGTCCGCAACTGTCTCGAACCCGAACCGCCGTGCCGCGGTTAAGGCAGAGCCATCGAGGCGTAGCGCTGCGATGGGGAGCGGCGTGATCGCGCGAAGCGTTCCGCCCGGCGCCACGATGGTCAGGTCTTCGCGCGCGAACCGTGCAAGCGCATCCGCAGCGCCCGGCGTATCGGCAATTGCGACGCGAGCTGTAAAGCCGGCGCGGCGGAGGAATGCGAGCAGACGCTCGCAGAAGCGCTTCTCGCCGCCATGAAGGTGATCGCACCCGGTGAGGTCTAGGCACAGGCCGTCCGGTGGCGCGGCCGCAGCAATGGGTGACCAGCGGCGGACTGCCAACAGCGCCAAGCGGTCGAGTACATGGGCATCGGCCTGCGGATTAGCGGGACGCAAGTCGAGATCGGCGATCAGAGCTCGCGCGTGCGTCGCGGCCATGCCTGGATGGATGCCTAGCGCGGATGCGGCAGGGCAGGCGGCGACGATCTCCTCGCGGCGTCCGACCTTGCCGACAATTGCAAGGGGTGCATGCTCCGCAGGCGCCGAGATGGTGGCGATGGGCGCGCTCTGAGCTGGCCGCTTGAAGGGATGGTCGGCAGCTTCCGATCGCCGGCCGAGCTCGCGCATGGCCGGTTGTGCATGGCTAGGCAGCGCATCGATCTGCTGCTGCACTTCGTCGCGAGATGCAGGCTCCGATTTCGCCCAACGCGCGCCGGGCCGCCAGCTTCCCCCGCGTGGAACAGAGCAGGCACCCGGATCATCGTCAACAGGAAGCTGGAGCAGCGCGCGGTCAGGCAGCGACTTGGCGGACCGTTCCAACCGTCTCAGCCGATCTATGGCCAAGTTCGGCAGGAACAGCGAGACGACCCGTCTCATCGCAACCCTCCAATAGCAGGGAGAATGGATCGCCGCCCCGCTGGCGTGCGAGCTCAACGACCCAGCGTGGCCGGGCTACTCCGGGAACAGCGAGCCGCTCGGAAGGCGCGCTCCCGATCCGCCACCGCGTCCAGGCCGCAGAAGGATCCTCTAGTGGATCTCGCTCGCGATGACGGCGCTGACGCAGGAGTAGGACAGGGATGTCGGCGTCGGCTGCTGCCAATTGCAGGCGACGGCTCGCGACCATGGACACCTTGCGAACCTCGGCGGCGACTGCACAGGGCGTGCCATCTCGCAGGGCGTCTTCAACTACCGCCAGCAGCGCCTTTTCATCCCGCGGCTGTACGTGGATGACCTGCGCGGGATGGAGGCCTGCTTGAGCGACACCTGGCGCATAGAGGTCGTTACGGCAGCTTGCCCAGAGGACCGGAGCACCGCTTGAAGCCGCCTCACGGGCGGCAATGCCAGCGATGAAGAGGGTGGCTGCGGCATCGTCGACGAGGGAGCAGGTTCCTCCGGAAATCTCGTGTAGGGCGCCGGCGCGCAGGCCCTCACCGCCTAGCCGTCGATCAAGAGCCTCTATGCCGAACGGCAAGCACCGATGCACCGCCATACCCTCCGCCGCACCAACAAGTGAGCGAAGTTCAGGGACGCTGGGCGTTGTTTTCTCGGCGGCGACGGGCATCGGATAGGACTCGGCTGTTCCTCATATGTTCCGGCAACGCGCTTGGATGGTCAAGAGTGTTTGGCCCTAAGGGCAGGGCGAGATTGCGAACACCCGTGGAACACTCAGGGGATAAATCATGTACAAAGCGCTTTTCACGCGCCTCCGAGTGATTCAGAAGGAGGAATGCCGATCCGCCCTGAGAACCGCTGGTTTTACCCGATTGACTGGCCGCAGCTATCGAGAGCCATTTGGTTCGAGCGAACCCGATCGCGATGTGAGCAGTGCAAGCGTCCTCACATGCGGCGAGTTCTGCATCTTGGTGACGGTCGCTGGTGGGACGCTGACGCGCGTCGCTGGCGCGACGATCATGGCCGGCTTATCAAGGTTGCTGGTTTGGTGCTGCGTGATGTTTGCAGCACTTACGTGGTTCTAGCGTGCGCTCACCTGGATCATGACCCAGGCAACAATATTCCTTCAAACCTGGCGGCTTTTTGCCAACGGTGTCACATGCGGCACGATGCGCAGGAGCATCGTTGGCAGCGCTGGTGGAATGTCTTTCGTCGATGCGCTATCCGCGATCTATTCGAAGAGTTGCAACTCTCCCGATCGCGCTAGCCACCTCAACTTGCACGAAATGAGCTATGTGGCCTTCAGGGCCACGAGGACTCGCCAATGAGACCCAACAACGCACTTTTGAATTGCAGCATCTTAGTCCGAGAATCACGTTCCTCGGGCATAGCGTAGCGCTTAGGTTTTGAGGCTTTCAGTCTTGAATAATCGAATTGAGATCGCGCGTATTTACTTGAGGATCGGACACGCGAGCGTCAGGCGAGGGGTGACGCCAAACTGATTAACGACTAAATTCGCTTCCGACTCTTGCGATCCGATCACGGCAGGCAGCTCGAGAAATAGCACTTGAGCAGCCCCGGAACACTGCAATACCTTCCTTCCGCTCTTCAAGAAAACCGAGAGAACACAGAAGAGCGTACGCGCAACCGCACAAGGAGCTCAGAGCGGTCTTTGGCACGAAGGAGTAGGTCAGCAATGCGGATGTGGCAGGCTCGGGCTATCAGGATCGACCGGCACAATTTCAACATTGGTGACGGTCACCACGCGCTCGATGCGACCGGCCAGCAGAAAGGCAGTTCGCTTGTCCCTCGGTGTGATCAGAAGGGTGACGCGGAAGCCATCGGCCGTGCGGCAGTAGTCGATCGTCAAGGGAATCAGCTCGTGCTGAGCAAGGATCCCAAAAATGCGTGGCAACGCTTCTGTGCACGACAGACAAGCGAGATGTAGGATCCAGCCATGCGCGTGCGGGACCTTTGCGGGGATCGGAATGTGAGGAGCACGCAAGGGATGCACGTGCGACGAAGCAACATCGGACATGGAAGGAAACTTTCGCAGTTGTGATCGAACACGAATTTGGTGGCGGAGTACGTACCGCCGGATCAGACCGGGCTAGCCTAGACCAGCAGATGACGCACACCAGCTCGGGACTTGTCGATGGCCCCTTGTCGCGACTCTAACTGGCAGCCTCGTGAGAGCGCGATGGAGTGCTGCCCCGGGAGCGGCACTCTGCAGGCGAGGTCATTCACTCACAAACTCTCGGCGCTCACTAACAACTTGGGTTCTCGGTCAACACCCCAGACTTTCTACAAGGCAGGGCGGACCAACCAGCATGCGGGTTCATGGGGCGAACAGAAGCGCCGGAGTTTCCATCAGGCGTTTAAGCGCCTGCACGAAGCATGCCGCGTTCCACCCGTCTACCACGCGATGATCGCAGGAGATCGAGAGGTTCATCATCTTGGCAATCTCAACTCGGCCGTCGCGCACGATCGGGCGTTCGACGATCTTGTTCGGCCCAATGATCGCCACCTCGGGGCGGTTTATGACCGGCGTGGTGGCGACACCACCAAGAGTTCCGAGTGACGTCACGGTGAGTGTCGAGCCCGACAGTTCTTCCGGCTTGGCCTTTGCGGAGCGCGCGGCTTCGGCAAGGCGGGCGATCTCGCCGGCCAGTTGCCAGATGTTGAGCGTTTGTGCGTTGCGGACCACCGGCACCATCAAGCCGGCATCGGTCTGCGTCGCGACGCCAAGGTTTACGGCACCCTTGCGAGTGACGACGCCAGCCTCGTCGTCGTATAGCGCATTGATCATTGGGAAGTCGGGCAGGGTGCGGCATAGCGCCACCACCAGCAGCGGCAGAACGCTCAGCTTGGGACGTTGGCCGCGCTCGGCGTTGAGGTCGGTGCGCAAAGCCTCGAGCTTGGTGACGTCGATCTCCTCGACATAGGAGAAGTGCGGAATGTGCCGCTTCGAGGCGGCCATGTTCTCGGCGATGCGGCGGCGCAGGCCGATGACCCGGATCGGCTCGTCGGCGGCAGCGGCGGCGCTCGTTCCGTAGCCGCCCCTCGCATTGTAGGCGAGGAAGGCATCGAGATCGCCGTGCTTGATGCGTCCGTCGGTGCCGGGTTTCACATCTGCGAGGTCGATTGCAAGCGCTTTCGCCCGGTCGCGGACCGCGGGCGAAGCGAGAACGCGCGACCTTGAACTTGCCGCGGCGATTGCAGCGGGAGCAGGTCCCTGTGCGACTGGCTTCTGGGTGATCGACTCCTGAATGACGGGCTGCGGCTGGAGTCCCGCTTCGACTGGGGGCGATGCAGCAGGTGGCGGCGCAACCGGCTCGGCAGCTTTCGCTTCCGGAACGGCCACATTTTCGGTCTGATCGACTTCGAACACTGCCAGCACAGCGCCGATCGCAACTTCGTCTCCTACCTCACCGGCCACGCTGACGAGCACGCCGCTGACGGGGGCCGTCATTTCGACAGTCGCCTTGTCGGTCATCATGTCTGCAATGGGATCGTCTTCCTCGATCCGGTCGCCAACCTTGGCGTGCCAGCCGACGATCTCGGCCGAAGCGATACCCTCGCCGATGTCCGGCAGCTTAAATGAATAGTGAGGCACGTGTCAGATCCCGGTGATGCGTTGCAAGGCTTCCCCCACCCGTGCTGGGCCAGGGAAATATTCCCACTCGAAAGCGTGAGGGTAGGGCGTGTCCCAGCCGGTCACGCGCTCGATTGGAGCTTCGAGTACGAAGAAGCAGTGCTGCTGGACGAGGGCGGCGAGCTCGGCGCCGAAGCCGCAGGTGCGGGTCGCCTCGTGCACGACAATGCAACGCCCTGTCTTGCTGACCGAGACCACTATCGTCTCCAGGTCAAGCGGGACCAGCGTACGCAAGTCGATCACTTCGGCGTCGATCCCGGTCTCCGCCGCTGCGGCGAGCGCCACGTGGACCATCGTGCCATAGGCGAGCACGGTGACCGCCTCGCCTTCCTTTACGACGCGGGCCTTGCCCAACGGCACGGTGTAGTGACCTTCGGGCACGGCGCTGTCGGGGTGGTTGGCCCAGGGCTGCACCGGCTTGTCGTGATAGCCATCGAACGGGCCGTGGTAGAGCCGCTTGGGCTCGAAGAAGAGCACCGGGTCGTCGCTCTCGATTGCTGCAAGCAGCAGCCCCTTGGCATCGTAGGGATTGGATGGGATCACTGTCGTCAGCCCGGCGACGTGCGTGAAGATGCCTTCGGGCGACTGGCTGTGGGTCTGGCCGCCGTAGATCCCGCCGCCGTAGGGGCTGCGAATCGTTAGCGGCGACCACCACTCGCCGCAGGTGCGGTAGCGCATGCGCGCCGCTTCCGAGATTATCTGGTCGGTCGCGGGATAGATGTAGTCGGCGAACTGAATCTCGACGACGGGGCGCTTGCCGTAGCAGCCCATGCCCACAGCGACACCGACGATGCCGGCTTCGGTGATCGGTGCGTCGAACACGCGCTCGCGTCCGTGCCTTTGCTGCAAGCCTTCAGTGGCGCGGAACACACCGCCGAAGTAGCCGACGTCCTGTCCGAAGATCATCACCGCCGGATCGTGCTTCAGTGCGATGTCGAGCGCCTGGTTGATCGCCTCGATCATGCTCATGTTGCGGGTTGCTTCGGCCACCAGCGTCATAGCCCCGACTCCTTGAGCTGGGCTACGAGGTGCGCGGGCATCTCCTTGTAAACGTCATCGAAGATCGAGGCAGCCTGCAGCCGCTCGCCTTCCTTCAGCGTTCCGAACCGCTCGGACTCGCGACCCGCAGCGCGCACTTGCTCCTCCGCGTCCTTGACCATCGCGGCGTGCTCATCCTCCGACCAGTCGCCGCGGGCGATGAGGTGCGCCTTGAGGCGCGCGATCGGGTCACCGAGGGGCCAGGCCGCACTTTCCGCTGCCGGACGGTACTTGGTGGGATCGTCGGAGGTGGAGTGGCCCTCAGCGCGGTAGGTGAACAGCTCGATGAGCGTCGGACCGCCACCATCTCGCGCGCGCTCGGCAGCCCAGCGGGTCACTGCATAGACGGCGAGGAAATCGTTTCCGTCTACCCGCAACGCTGGAATACCGTAGCCGAGCCCGCGAGCCGCGAAGGTCGTCCGCTCGCCCCCGGCAATGCCCGAGAAGCTGGAGATCGCCCACTGATTGTTGACGACGTTGAGGATCACCGGTGCCTGATAGACGCTGGCGAAGGTGAGGGCGTGATGGAAGTCGCCCTCGGCGGTCGCGCCTTCGCCGATCCAGGCAGCGGCGATGCGAGTGTCCGCGTCCGCAGCAGAGGCCATCGCCCAGCCGACCGCCTGACTGTACTGAGTGCCGAGGTTCCCCGATATCGAGAAGAACCCGGCCTCCCGGCTCGAGTAGAACACCGGCATCTGACGGCCCTTCAGGCGGTCACCGCTATTCGAGTAAACCTGGTTCATCATGTCGACCATCGGCCAGTCGCGGGCGATCAGCAGGCCTTGCTGGCGATAGGTCGGGAAGCACATGTCCTGCCGGTCGAGCGCGAGCGCCGCCGCCACGGCGACCGCTTCCTCGCCAGTCGACTTCATGTAGAAGCTCGTCTTGCCCTGCCGCTGTGCGCGCATCATGCGCACGTCATAGGCGCGGACCAGCTGCATCGCCTGCAAACCCTTGAGCAACAGCTCAACGGGGATACCTTGAGCCCACGGACCGACAGCCTGACCATCTTCGTCGAGCACGCGGATAAGGCCGAACGCATGATCGCGCATCGAGGACGGGTCGGCATCAATGCTAGGGCGGCTGACGGCCCCGGCTGGAGGTATCGCCACGTGCGAGAAGCTGGGCTCATCGGCAGGGCGGCTCAGGGCTTCCGGAACATGCAAGCCCGTCCGGTTCAACGGATAGTTCATGGCACTCTTTCGCGATGTCTTGGAAATTCGTGATGTGTATCAACGGCATGCATGCCGGGTTCGGACGAGCCGCAATCAGTTGAGACTAGCTGAAGAAGCTCTTTAAAAAAAATGCGATTGCACCCCTTCGGATACCATATTCAGCATGATTCATTCTGCTTGTGCTTCTATGAAGCATAGGATGTTGGAAAATCTCGACGACTTCGACAAACGCATCCTCCGTGAGTTGCAGATCGATGCGTCCCGGTCCGCAGCGGAGATCGGGGAACGCGTGGGGCTATCTCAGGCGCCATGCTGGCGGCGCATTCAAAAGCTGAAGGAGAGCGGCTACATCAAAAGTCAGGTGGCTCTGCTCGACCGGCGCAAGTTGGGCTTCAACGCGCAAATCTTCGCACAGATCAAGCTTACGGCAACAGGTCGGTCCAACGTTGAAGACTTCACCCGCGCGATCCAAGAGTTTCCCGAAGTGCTCGACTGCTTCGTGCTGATGGGCAGCGTTGACTTCATGCTGCGCATCGTGGCGAAGGACATCGAAGCTTACGAACGGTTCTTTTTCGACAAGCTTTCGATGGTTCCGGGCGTGCAGGAGATCAACTCGATCATGGCGTTATCGGAGATCAAAAGCACTTCGATCCTGCCGATCTAGCCCGGCATGTTTGGCGATGAAGGGAAGACGAGGCATACACCTTCATCGCCACCAGCCGATTACTGCAGGACCAGGCCCTCGAACTTGCCACTTGCGCGCCACTGCTCCCACATTTCGAAGAACTGAGTGGAAGGCAGGTACCAACCCGAGCCGATCGCACTGCGCCGGTCCGCCACGTTTCCTTCGGCATTGTAGTAGCCTGGCGTGCAGGCTTCGAGGAACGGCCGTCGCGCCTCCGCCACAGCGGCGATGGCATCCTGCCATCTATCTTCGGCTTCTGCCGTCGTGTCGACAATACGGACTCCGTTGTCCAAGCAGTGCTTGATGACGAAGGTCAGGTGATCAGCTTGCTCCTGCAGCATGTGCGGTACGTTGATGGTGACGCCCGTCTGCGTCAGGCCCATGAAGAACATGTTCGGAAAGCCCTGGCTGAAGAGGCCGTGGTACGTGATGAGCCCCTCGGCCCATTTGTCCGAAAGCTTCACGCCGCCGCGTCCGATTACGTCGTATCCCGCTTGATGGGCCCAGGTGGTTCCAAGTTCGAAGCCAGTGCAGAAGATCAGGCAATCCAGCTTGTGCTCGACGCCATCGACAACAAGACCTTCGGGGGTGATCCGTTCGATCCCTCCGCTCACATCGACGACCTTGACGTGGTCCTGGTCGAATGCCTGGAGATAGTGGTCGCTGAAGCCCGGCCGCTTGCACATCGTACGGTAGTAAGCCTTCAGCAAATCGGCCTTCTTTGGATCGTGCACGTACTGATCGACACGCGCGCGGATTTCCTCGTTGTAGCCGAAGTCGGCGATTTCCTGTGCTTGGGCTATACCTTCCGGGGTGCGCTGTTCGGGCGGTAATGCCATGACTGAGTCGATCAGCCGTCGAAAGAAGCGTGCCCAGCCATCATCGACCGGACAGTCCATGCTTTCGCCATTGGACAAGGCGTTAAAGGTCTTGATGCGCTGCCGCTGCCAACCTGCCGGCTGCGACTTGTACCACTCGATGTCCGTGGGATTGTTGTCGCGCACGCCCACGGCCGTGGGCGTGCGCTGGAATACGGTAACTTCCTTTGCCGCCTTGGCGAGCTCGGGAACCACCTGCAGCGCGGTTGTCCCGGTTCCGACGATGGCCACCCGCTTGTCGGCGAGCTTGTCCAGCCCGCCATCCGAGTTGCCGCCGGTGTAGTCGTAACGCCAGCGCGCGCTGTGGAAGGCGCAGCCGGCGAAATCCTCAATACCGGGAATGCCAGGCAGCTGCGGCTTGCCGAAGATGCCGCTCTGGGTTGTCACGAACCGCGCTCGCAGCTCGTCCCCGCGCGAGGTCATGACCGTCCAGCGCGCGTCCTGTTCGTTCCAGGTGACCCCGGTGACCTTGGTCTGGAACAAAGTGCGCTCGTACAGACCGAAGTGGCGCCCGAGCTGCTGGCAGTAGGCGAAGATCTCGCTGCCTCGCGCGTAACGCTCGGTGGGTATGTAGCCGGTCTCCTCCAAGAACGGGAGGTAAATGTAGGATTCCACATCGCAGCGAAGGCCCGGATAGCGATTCCAATACCAAGTGCCTCCGAAGTCGGCGGCTATATCGACCATCAGGAAGTTCTTGATGCCATTTTGCTCAAGCGTCGCCGCAAGCTGGATGCCACCAAACCCGGTGCCGATGATCAGGACATCGACATCTTCCTGACGCGGATTGCGGGGTTTGATCTCTTCGACATACGGATCTTCGGCGAACTTGGCGAACTTGCCGTCGGTGAAGGTGTACTGGTCGGTGCCAGCAGGTTTGATGCGCTTCAGCCGCTCGGCCTCATAGCGCTCGCGAATGGCGTCCAGGTCGATCTGGCTCTGATCGCCGGTTTGATCTTCACTCATTACTGTCTCCAAACGATCGCTCGGATCGCCTTTTCGAGCACCCGAAGTGGCTCAACGGCTTATTGTTATGTTGTGGGGCTGCTCAGCGGATCGTCCATCCGCCGTCGATTACCATCGAAGCACCGTGGACAAAGCTGGATTCGTCGCTGGCAAGATAGAGCGCCATCTCGGCAATCTCCTCGGGCCGGCCCTGGCGACCTGCGGGAACGCTTTCGACCACGGCCATCACCTCGGGCGCATCTTGCAGGAAGGATCGCGACAGATCGGTCTCGATCGCACCCGGGCAAATCGCATTGGCACGAATGCCGGCCTGGCCGTAGTCGGCTGAAACCTGCTTGGTCAGACCGATTACGCCGTGCTTCGAGGCAGTGTAGGCAAGCCCACCCGCTTGTGCGACCAAACCCGCCATAGAGGCGAGGTTCACGAACGTGCCGGACCCTTGCTCGAGCATGCCGGGAAGGAAGGCGCGACTGACCATGAAGGTCCCGGTCAAGTTGATGCCTATGATCCGCTGCCACAGTTCGTCCGTGACAGCTCCGAGCGGCGTGAAGTCGTCCAGCACGCCGGCGTTGTTGCAGACCACATCAACCCGGCCGAAGTGCTCCAGCGATGCGGCGACGAGCGCCTCCACCGAGGCCTTGTTGGAAACGTCGACTTTGAAGCCTACCGCAGTGCCGCCTGAAGCATTGATGCTTTCGGCAACCGACTGTGCGGCGGTTTGGTCGATGTCGCAAACCACCACGCTGGCGCCGGCGCGGGCAAATCGCTCGGCGATGGCGCGGCCAATGCCCTTGCCCGAGCCGGTGACCACGGCGATCTTGTCACTCAATCTCTCAGTCACATCGTCTCTCCAACTATCGTTTCGAGGCGCTCGGCGCCGTCGTTGACCTCAGTTCAGTTCGGCAAGGGCGCTGACCGAGAATGGGTTGAGGCTGGTCGCCGCGCCTGCGGCGACGATCTTGGGCCAATCTGGATTGATGATGAGCGCGCGTCCGATGGCGACGAGATCAAACTCTTCGCTGCGGACGCGTTCGACCAAATCAGATAACGACCGCGGCAGCGCAGTCTCGCCGCCCATTAGGGTCGAGATCATCTCTGCGTCGAGCGTCACCGATCCAACCGTGATCGCCGGCTTGCCCGAAAGCTTGCGCGTCCAGCCCGCCAGGTTGAGGTCCGAGTCGGGGAACTCAGGCTCCCAATACCGGCGCTGCGAACAGTGGAAGATGTCCACGCCGGCTTCCACCAACGGCTGCAGGAACGCTTCAAGTTCCTCCGGGGTCGGCCAAGCGCGTGCCGTGTAATCCTGCATCTTCCACTGCGAGAAGCGCAGGATGATCGGGAAGTCCGGCGTCGTGTTCGCTCTGATCCGGCGAACGACTTCGGCGGCGAAGCGGGTGCGGGCGGTGATGTCGCCGCCGTAAAGATCGGTGCGGGCGTTGGTCTCATGCCAGAAGAACTGATCGATGAGGTAGCCGTGGGCGCCGTGAATCTCGACACCGTCGAAGCCAATATCGAGAGCGTCACGCGCTGCCTTGGCGTAAGCGTCGATGATGTGCTCGATCTCGGCCCCGGTCATAGCTCGGCCACCTTCGACGCCGCTCTTCACCAGCCCCGAAGGACCAAGCCGCTCGGCTTCATCAGCGCCGCGATCCTCATAAATTTCGGCGACTTCGCTTTTGGCGGCGGCGCCAACGTGCCAGAGTTGCGGCACCATCTTGGCTCCGGCGGATTGGACTTGACGGCACACTTCGCGCCAGCCCGCGAGCGCGGCCTCGCCATGGAACACCGGTACGTTCGGATCATTCGAGGCAGAAGGATGATCGATCCAGGTGCCCTCGGAAATGATCAGACCGACGCCGCCCTCAGCGCGCTTGCGATAGTATTCCGCGACATTTGCGCCGGGCACGCCGCCCGGTGAGAATGCCCGCGTCATGGGTGCCATGACCAGGCGGTTACGCAGCTCCAAACCGCCGAGTGTCACTCGTTCGAATAGCGGCGCCACCGTGGGATCGGGATTGGTAAGAGATGTTGGCTGTTCCACGCGATGCTCGTCCCATTATGCCGTGAGTACGGGGGGCTTGTACCCAGCGCGCAGGATCGCGCCGGTAAACCGCTCTTGCGGCAGCCAAGTTTCCACCTTGCGCCGAAGCGCCAGCAGCCGATCGAAGTCGACGCCGGTCTCGAAACCCTCGGCTTCGAGCATGAACGCAGCGTCCTCGAAGTTGATGTTGCCAGTAGCGCCCGGCGCAAAGGGGCAGCCGCCCAGCCCGCCGATCGAAGCGTCGAAGCGGCGGACCCCCGCGCGCAAGGCCGCTGCGACGTTGGCGAGGCCCATTCCGCGCGTGTCGTGGAAGTGTGCCGCAACCGGCTGTGCCGGGAGCCGCTCGCGCAGACGGGTGAACAGCCGCTCGACTTGACCAGGTGCGCCATAGCCAACGGTGTCGGCGATCAGGACCTCGGCCGCACCCGCTGCGGTGACGCGCTCGGCAAGGTCGAGCACCCGGTCTTCATCAACGTAGCCCTGCAGCGAGCAACCGAACGCCGTCGCGACGCCGCAGCTCAGCGTCACCGTCTCCTTGAAACCGAGGTTGTCGCGCAAGGCGACGATCCGCTCGAACTCCTCGGCAGCCTCGTCGCTGGTGCGACGCGCATTGGCACTGCTGTGCGCCTCGCTGGCTGAGAGCACATAGCTGACCTGCCGCAGCCCGCTAGCGAACGCGTCCGCCGCGCCGCGCAGGTTCAGCACCAGTGCGGACGGCGTGAGGCCCGGCACCGTGAGCGCGAATTCTGCGACTTTCGCCGCATCGGCGAAGATCGGGAAGGTCTTGGGAGGCACGAACGACGTTACCTCCATCTCAGTCAGCCCGGCGGCAACCGCGCCTTCGATCCACTCGATCTTGCGTTCGGTCGAAAGGTCCGTCTTGACCATTTGCAGGCCATCGCGAAGGCCGACCTCGCGGAGATAGACGCGCTCCATCGTCAGTGTCCCTGAAAGCGGGGCTTCCGCTTCTCGTTGAAGGCGAGGACCCCCTCGTGGCGGTCCTGGGTCGGGACGAGGCGGTTGTAGGCCTCGATCTCGTAAGCGAGCCCATCGGCTAGCGACATCTGAAGCCCGCGGTGGATCGCCTGCTTCGCCTGGCGAACGGCGAGGGGAGCGTTGCCGGCGATGCGCTGAGCCCGCTCGATCGCTGCCGGGACCAGAGCCTCAGCAGTGAACGTCCTGTTGACTAGGCCCCAAGCTTCGGCTGCTGCGGCGCCGAACGGCTCGGCACTCATGATCAGTTCCTTGGCGCGTCGCTCGCCCATGGACCGCGCGATGTTCTGCGTGCCGCCAGCTCCAGGGATTATGCCGAGCGACACCTCTGTCAGCGCAAAGCGGGCTGATTGCGACGCGTAGATGAAGTCGCAGCATGCCGCGATCTCGCATCCGCCGCCGTACGCTGCACCGTTGACCGCAGCGATGACGGGCACCGGACAGTTCAGGATTGCACGCGCCATGCGCTCAAAGATCACGTGCTGATCGCGCCAGGCGGCATCGGTCATGCCGTTGCGCTCCTTGAGATCGCCGCCGGCACAGAACGCCTTTTCGCCCGCGCCGGTGAGGACCACGCAGCGGATATCGCCTGCCTGCATCAGCAGGCCCTCGAAGACCTCCATCAGCTCGAGGCCCATCGCCGTGTTGAGCGCGTTCGAGCGGTCCGGCCGGTTCATCGTCACCAGCAGGACGTGCTCGGCGGGCTGTTTGATCGTCAGGGTGCGATCTTCGCTCATGCCGATAGTCTCCTGGGCGCCGCATCACTCGCGGTGTTGAGTTCGTGCCAGATCGCGGAAAGCCATGGGGCGAGTTGACCACTCTGGAGCCGGTCCAGGCCGTCGTCGTAGAGCCATCCGCGCTTCTCACCGGACAGGGTCGGGCAGGCACGCCCGAGGCAGTCCACCCATTTCCCACGCAGATCGGCGGGTGATAGCGGATCTCCGGGCGAGCCCGGCGCAGCGTGGCGCTCGAGGTGTCGTACGGAACCGTCGTTCAGATGCAGCGCAAGGCGCACCGGCGCGTCGCCGACTTCCGCCGCGGTCAGCCGCCTATCACCGACTTCCTCGACTGTGACATCGTCGAAACGCGCGCGGATTTCGGCGCGGCTGACGGCATCGTCCGTGAAGCTCGCAAACCCGATGTCACCATCCTCGATGGCGGCGAGTAGGGCATAGGAAGCGCTGAACATCGCTTCTCTGCCTGACGACGGTCGCGGATGAATGAGCGGGCGAGTGCCGCCACGCGGCATCTCGATGCGGAACTGCGCGATGTCGTCGAGACGCAGGCCTGCGGCGCACGCCTCGATCCCCAGTGCGATGATCTTGTGCAGCATGTAGCAGCACGGATAGCGCTTCTGCTCGAAGCCAGGCTCAGCCACCGCAAACGGTGCTCCGAGCCTTATCGCTTCAGGCCACGTGATTTGCGTGCCTCCGCTGAACGTCTCCAGCACTCCGTCAGGGCCAAGCAGGTCGGCGTGCGACGCCTCGACGCCGGCTCTAGCCCAATTGACTGCGCGGATCGCATTTGCGGCGGCGATGCCGACGTGGATCGGCTTGATCATGCTGCCGAAGTTCAGACGTAGGCCGGAACTCAGGCTGGCCGCGATCGCAAACGCTGTAGAAGTTGTCTCGGCATCAAGCTTGAGGAGCCGCGCGATTGCCGCGGTGGCGCCGAAGACGCCCATCGTCGCAGTCGAATGAAAACCGAGCTCGTAGTGCCGGAACCCGACTGCCTGCCCCATGCGGATCATCACTTCGGTGCCGATCGCATGAGCCTCGCACAGCGCAGGTCCGGTCAAGTCGGCCCAAGGCCTCGCGGCCAATAGAGCTGCAACTATGGGCGCGCTGGGATGGCAGATCGCCAGCATGCTGACATCATCGAGATCCAGCGCGTGGGACGCAGTGCCGTAAACCAGCGCCGCGTCCTCCGGTCGATACCCGCGAACGCCGAGGAACGATGGCATAGCGCCGGAGCTGGCTGAACTTTCCAGGGTCGAGGCGATACAAGCCACGGGGTCTTCGAGGTAGCCTGCGGAAATTACTGCGAGCGTGTCGAGAACCGCCAGTGCCGATGCCGCGCGCGTCGCATCGTTGACCGCCTGCGTGACGGTGAAAGAAGCGAGCATGGAACTCGTGAGCGGCATCGGTGTCGACTCAGTACGAGCGCGGCATGCCGAGGCCGTGCTGGGCAACCTGAGCAAGGACGAGGTTGTTGGAGATTGGGGCTGTCCGGAACAAGCGCGCTTCCTTCCACTTGCGCTCGACATGGTACTCGGTGGCAACACCGTAGCCGCCGAACGTCGTCATGCAGGCCTCCGCGGCTTCCCAACTCGCTTCGGTCGCAAGATATTTGGTCATCAAGGTCTCTTGCGCGCAAGGCTTGCCTGCATCGAGCAGCATCGCAGCGTTGTTGCGCATGAGCTCGGCGGCCGTGATGTTCATGTGCGCGCGGGCGATCGGGAATTGCACGCCCTGATTGGCTCCGATCGGACGATCGAACACGTTGCGCTCGCTCGCATAAGCCGAGGCCGAGTTGACGAACCACTGCCCGTCGCCGATCGATTCACTCGAAACGAGCAGGCGCTCAGAGTTCAACGAGTCGACTAGGTAGTAGAAGCCCTTGCCTTCTTCGCCGATCAAGTCATCCGCGGTTACGTGCAGGTTGTCGATGAACACCTGATTGGTGTGATGATTGAGCATCGTCTCGATTGGCGTCGCCTGCAGGCTGTTGCCGGCCTTGGCGATATCGACGAGGAATAGCGAAAGCCCATCCGTCTTTCGCTTCACTTCGGACAGCGGAGTCGTGCGGGCGACCAGCAGGTAGAGGTGCGATTGGAAGTAACGCGATGTCCAGATCTTCTGGCCGTTGATGACGAAGCCTTCGTCGGTCCGCTTGGCGAAGGTTTTGATGTTCAGCGTGTTCGAGCCGGCATCGGGTTCGGTGACGCCGAACGCCTGCAAGCGGAGGCTGCCATCAGCGATACGCGGCAGGTACTTGCGTTTCTGCTCCTCGCTGCCGTGATTGAGGATCGAGGCCATGGTGTACATCTGCGCATGGCAGCTCGCGCCGTTGCCTCCCGACCGGTTGATCTCTTGCAGGATCAGGCAGCCGTCGAGCACGCCGAGGCCCGAGCCGCCGTATTCCTCTGGAATGAGCGCGGCGAGCCAGCCCGCCTCGGTCATCGCATTGACAAAAGCCTCCGGGTAGTCGCCGCGGTGATCGCAATCCCGCCAATAGTCCGGGCCGAAATCGGCACAGAGTCGGCGCACCGCTTCGCGGATTTCCTGCTGCGTATCGGTATATTCGAAACTCATCGATCAAGCCTCAATCGGTTTATGCGATAGCACCGCTGGCGCGAAGCGCAGCGACTTGTTCGGGATCGTAGCCAAGGGCGGCCAGGATCGAGTCCGTGTCCGCACCCAGCTCGGGCGGCTGTTCGAAGCGCGCGCCGCGTGCGCCGTCGATCTTGACGGGCAACGCGACCACGCGATGGTCGGCGTGGTCCGCTACCGGCAGCGGCTTGACGATGCCAGCCGCGGCGATTTGCGGATGCTCCAGCATCTTGTCGACCGTGTTCATCTCGCTGCACGGCGCTCCGGCATCACGCAGGGCCTCGACGACATCGGCAACCGACTTGCTGCTGACCAGCTTGGTCAGTTCGGCGTGGAGCTCCTGGCGGTGGTGGACGCGATCGGGATTGGTCCGGAATCGAGCGTCTTCACTCAATGCGGGCGCGCCGAGGCCCTTACAGACCTTTGCGAAAAGGCGATCGTTGCCGGCGGCGATGAACACCGAGCCATCAGCTGCAGAGAAGAGTTCGTACGGCACGGTCATGGCCATCGCCGAGCCCATCTTCTTCGGTACTTGGCCAGACGCGCCGAAGTTCGACACGAAGACGCTCATCCAGCCCACGCCGGTGTCGAGCAGACTGGCTTCCACATTGGCGCCCTCTCCGGTCTGCACTCTGGCGAGAAGCGAGGAGAGGATACCGATCGCTGCCCACATGCCGGTACCCATGTCGATCAGCGACACGCCCACGCGGACAGGGTCCTCGCCCTCGTTGCCGGTGGTGCTCATGACGCCGGTGAACGCCTGCATCAGCGGATCGTAGCCCGGCAAGCTGCTCAGAGGCCCGGCCGATCCGAATGCGCTGATTGCTGCATAGACGAGCTTGGGATTGATCTTGCGCAGGTCTTCCCAGCCCAGACCGCGACGCTCGGCGCTGCCGGGCTTCATCGAGTGCAGGAAGATGTCCGCCGTGGCGGCAAGCTCTCCGAGCAAGCGCTGCCCTTCAACCGTGTCGACATCGATGCATATGCTCGACTTGTTGCGGTTCAGCGCAAGGAAGGTCGACGAGTGTCGCCCCACCGATGGCGGAGACCAAGCGCGCGTGTCATCGCCCGCACCGGGACGTTCCACCTTGATGATGGTTGCTCCCAGGTCACCAAGCGCCTGACTGCAAAACGGGCCGGCTACGTTCTGAGTTAGGTCGATCACCGTCAAACCCGCCAAGATGCCTTGAGCCATCGTCCCCTCTCGTTCCAATCTTATGTGATAATCGTCCGGCTAAGTCGCTTGGATCATCCACGAGCCTGAGCTCCGCTTGCAATTAGTCCGAACTAATTGCCTAACGCAAGTCTCGTTCGACGTTTGGACGAGAAAAGATCGAACATTCGAACATATTGGGAATGGTCCCATTATGTTGTAGGCGCAAAAGTCCGATGGCGGCGTTCGCGGTCGCGAGAGGGGGGCTATGGCAAAGGACGAAGGCAGCGCTGCGTCGCGCACTCAGATGATCGCAGCCGAACTTGCCGATGAAATTTCGAGCGGACAGTACGCCGTCGGCGCGCGTTTCCCCTCTGAGCTCGAGCTACGAGGCCGGTTCGGGGTCGGGCGTCACACGATCAGGGAAGCCTTGAAGTTGCTGACCGAGCAGGGCCTTGTAGGCCGGCGACGGAAGACCGGCACGTTCGTCTTGGCAACGTCTCCCGTCTCGCCGTACGTCCATAGCCTGCGGGATCTTAAAGGCTTGCTCGACTTCGCCGAGACGACGCAGTTGCAGATGACTCACGTGGGTGGTGTCTCGCCCGATTCAAAATTGCTCACGGGTTTCGATGATATCCCGGACGGGAAGTGGCTTCGCATCGCGGGCCTGCGCCTGGTCAGGGGCGAAGGTGTGCCACTGTGCTGGGCCGAAATCCTGGTGCCAGAGCGTTTCAGCCCGGCGCGCGATCAACTGCTGGGCTCGTCTCAAGCTATCTACGAGGAGGTGTTGGCGCATAACGGATTTCGCTTGGAGTATGTCGAGCAGGAGGTGACCGCGTCGACACTGCCTCCGGGGATGATGCAATTGTTCGACCTTGAGGGTGATGCTGCTGCGCTTCTGGTGAAGCGCCGGTATGTCGCGCATACAGGCGAGACGTTTGAAGTTTCGCACAATCTTTACCCGGCGAATCGCTATCGCATCCGCAGCATAATACGTCAGCGAGCCTGATCCTGTCAGGCCGTGAGCACAGTCGAGCCAGTTGTTGCACCCTGCTCCAGAAGATCGTGGGCGGCCGCTGCCTCGCTCAACGGGAAAGTCGCAGGGTCTGCGACAGTCAGCGCGCGCGAGCTGATGGCCTCGAACAGGCGCTGCGCCGAGCAGCGGTAGCGGGTTAGCTCACTTGCATGGTGGAACACGATTGGGCGCCACACGGATAGCGACTTCGCGGCTAGCCGAGCCGGGGCGATCGGCGCGACCGGGCCGGAGGCCTGACCGAATAAGGCAAGTTGTCCGAATGATTTCAGGCAGTCGAGCGATTGATCGAAGGTGGCGGCGCCCACCCCGTCGAACACGATGTCGGCCCCCGTGCCTCCGCTTACGTCGGCAACGATCTTGCCTAGCAGGCCATCACTATAGACAGTAACGTGCTCGCACCCGAGCGCATGGAGCAAATCCGCTTTGGCAGTGCTGCCGGCCGCTGCGATTACCGTGGCACCACACAGCCTGGCCATCTGTGTGAGGATCTGCCCAACCCCACCTGCGGCGGCATGCACGACCACGACTGATCCGGCCGCCACCTTTTGCGACCTCGTCAGAAGCATGTCTGCCGTGATCCCCTTCAGCAGCGCCGCGGCCGCGACGTCGAAGGAGATCTCGTCGGGAATTGGCACGACCCACTCCGCTGGAAATGATCGGCGGGTCGTATAAGCGCCGTAGCTCCCCGTTATGTACCCAACCCGGTCGCCGACAGAGACATTCTCCACCCTGGAGCCGACCCACTCGATTGTGCCAACAGCTTCGATCCCGGGAACTCCCGGGAACGGCATCGTTCGGTAAACGCCGCTCCGCACGTATACGTCGTGATAGTTGAGGCCAACGGCGTGCTGTCGAATGATCACGTCGGACTCGGTGGGCTCGGCGATGAGGCCGCGTTGCCAGCGCAGAACGCTGGGCGGTCCGGGGCTGGTGACCATCATGGTCCAGCATTCGCGTGTTTCGGGTTTCGTCATGCGGAAACGTTTGAATTAAGTTCGAACTATTGACAAGAGCGCGGCACCGGTGAAAATGGGCTCAAACACGCTGGAGGCGAGGATGGGTTTGCTTGACGGAAAAGTTGCGCTGGTGACCGGCTCGGGCCGGGGCATCGGGCGCGAGATCGCGCTGCAGATGGCGGCCGCGGGCGCCAAGGTTCTCGTCAACGACGTTGGTGCTTCGTTGCAGGGGCAGGGCAGTGACACGGGTCCAGGCCAGGAAGTGGTAGACACGATCCGCTCTGCTGGCGGCCAGGCTGAACTGAATACCGGCAGTGTCGCGGACGCCGATGCAGCACGCGCGATGGTTACGCAGGCGGTTGATACCTTTGGGCAACTCGACATCGTCGTGAACAACGCCGGCATCCTGCGCGATGTCATCTTCCACAAGATGACCGACGAAGATTTTGATGCCGTCATCAAGGTTCACCTTTACGGCAGCTTCAACGTGAGCCGCGCAGCCGCCACGCATTTTCGCGAGCGATCGACCGGCACGTTCGTGCACATGACCTCCACTTCGGGTCTCATTGGTGGCACCGGCCAGGCAAACTACATGGCCGCAAAGCTCGGCATTGTTGGTTTGTCGAAGTCGATCGCAATCGACATGAAGCGCTTCGGCGTGCGTTCGAACTGTATCTCGCCCTTTGCCTGGAGCCGCATGATCGGGTCGATCCCCGACACGCCCGAGCAGGCAGAGCGCCTCAAGGCGCTTCAATCGCTCACGCCCGATAAGATCGCCGTCGCCGCGGTCTGGCTCGCAAGCGATGCCACGCGCGATATCAATGGACAGATCTTCGCGGTGCGCAAGAACGAGATATTCCTGATGAACCAGCACCGGCCCATGCGCTCCGTCCATCGCGACGGCGGCTGGACGGCCGAGGCGCTGGTCGAGCAAGCGTTGCCTGCTTTCAAGCCCTCGCTGGTGCCGCTCGACGTCACCACCGACGTCTTCTCCTGGACGCCGATCTGATGAGCGTTCTGTCCGACGTCTCGGCCTTCTTCACGCCGCGCAGCATTGCCGTCATCGGCGCTTCCGACGATCCCACGAAGATCGGCGGCCGCCCTATCCGCAATCTCCTGCTCGGCGGATACGAAGGCAAAATTCTCCCTATCAATCCGCGTTACCAGACCGTTCAGGGATTGCAGGCCTTCGCCTCGATCGAAGACGTTGGCCAGCCAGTTGACTTGGCAATCGTGTCCTTGCCTGCGCAAGCGGTGCCCGATGCGGTCGCCGCCTGTGCGGCGAGCGGAGTGAAAGCTGCGATCGTCTTTTCGGCCGGTTTCTCGGAGGCGAGTGCCGAAGGCGAGGAGGCGCAGCGCCGGATGGAAGCGAGCGCGCGGGCTTCGGGCATGCGGCTACTTGGTCCCAACTGCATGGGCACGATCAACACGCGGGCGGGCGTGCTTGCGACGTTCACCAGCGGGATCGTCGAAGCCGCGCCACAGCCGGGTCGGATCAGCCTTGCAAGCCAATCGGGTGCCTTCGGGTCGCACTGCCTGGCACTGATGCGCGAACGTGGGCTTGCACTCAATCTCTGGGCGACGACGGGCAACCAGTGCGATGTTGAAGTGTCGGACTTCCTCGCCTACATGGCGGCCGATCCGAACACCGACGTCGTCATCGGCAGCATCGAAGGTGTCCGCGACGCCGGTCGCCTGATCGAGGCGTTCGAGATCGCGCAGCGCAACAAGAAGCCGATGATCGTTATGAAGGTCGGCACTTCCGACGCGGGCGCCGCCGCCATGGCGTCGCACACGGCGAGCCTTGCCGGATCGGACGCCGTGTTCGATGCCGTGGCGAAGCGCTATGGCGTCTATCGCGCGACCAGCATCGATGAACTGATGGATGTTGCCTACGCCTGTTCGCGCGGCCACTTGCCGGACAGCGACAGGCTGGGGATTGTCACGGTCTCGGGTGGCGTAGGCGTGCTGATGGCGGATGCCGCTTCCGAAGTCGGGATTGCATTGCCCGAATTGCCGGACAAGACCCAGGGCGACTTGCGCGCGCTGATCCCTTTCGCCGGAACGCGGAACCCAGTCGATGTAACGGCGCAGATCCTGAACGATCCCGACCTGATTGAGCCCATGCTTTCGCTGCTGCTGGAAGCAGGAAACTACGGTTCGGTTATCGTCTTCCTCTCGCATCTCGGACTTAACCCGGCAATCATTGCAAAGCTTCTTCCAGGGCTGAAGCGGGTCTCCAGTCGCTTCCCTGATCGTTACCTCTCAGTGTCGCTGCTCGCGCATGCCGATGTGCGCGCCGAACTGGAAGAGAGCGGCTATACCGTGTTCGAAGACCCGAACCGGGCTGTTCGTGCGGCGAGCGCGCTGGCCCGCTTCAGCGCGAGCTTTGGCGAAGCACGGCCCGAATCGTTGCCTTTGCCCGTTCCTGCAGACGCCCGCGCCGGCGGTCGCTACACCGAAGCGGAAGGCAAGCAGATGCTGGCCGCAGCCGGTATCCCGGTGACGCAGGAAGAGATCGTCACCGACGCAAACGCTGCTGCAAGGGCGGCGGCGCGGATCGGCTTCCCTGTGGTCCTGAAGATCGTTTCGCCGGATATTGCGCATAAGTCGGATGTCGGCGGCGTGTTGCTTAATCTTGCCGACGAAGCGGCGGCCCGCGCAGGCTTCGCGACAATCATGGAGCGTGTCTCGAGCGCGTCACCCGGGTCCCAGCTCGACGGCGTCTTAGTGGCCGCGATGGTTCCCAAGGGGCTCGAGACGGTTTTGGGCGTGGTCAAGGACCCGCTGTTCGGGCCCGTGGTCATGTTTGGGCTCGGCGGCATCTTCGTCGAGGTGCTGCGCGACGTCGTGTTCCGACCAGCACCGTTCGGCGTGGCGGAAGCTCGTGAAATGATCTCGCAAGTCCGTGGCCGCGCGATGTTCGAGGGCGTGCGCGGTGCACCTCCTGCCGACACCGATGCACTGGCCGATGCCTTGTCGAAGCTCTCGCTCTTCGCGGCGGCCAACGCCGAAACTATTGCCTCCGTCGATATCAATCCCTTCCTAGTTCTGCCACGCGGGGAGGGCGCTATCGCGGTCGACGCATTCATCGAAACCGTGGCCGCTGAGGCGGCGCCAGCAGAGACTGTTCTGGTATGACCAGCCCAAGACGCTACGCCGACCTCCGGATCGGAGCGACGTTCCCCGAAGAGCCAGCACGTTACGCCGTGAAGCAAGAAGTCGTGGACGCCTATCGCGAGATCGGCGGCGGGACGGCAAGTGCAGACGCCACCATTGCGCCACCGACGTTGGCGGCGGTCTATATTCGCCCCGCCCAAAACGCGCTGAACGGCCCTCCCGGCGGCATTCATGCCAAGCAACGCTTCGAGTTTCGCGTCCCGGTCAAGGTCGGTGACACGCTCGACACCGTCCTCGAAGTTCAGGAATTGTACGAGCGAAATGGGCGCAACTTCGTCGTGAGCGAAACACGCACGACCAACCAGGACGGTGCGGTGGTCTGCATCGGCCGTCTCACTCAGGTTTGGGGGCAGGAGTTATGAGCACCGCACCGGCTCAGTCCGCCACGGTCGGCTTCACACTGCCCGAGCGCCGCTTCCATGTCACTCAAGCCTTGATCAGTCGGTACGCCGATGTGTCGGGTGACTGGAACCCCCTCCACCTTGATCCAGAGTTTGCCAAGACCACGAAGTTCGGCCGAACCATCGCGCACGGCATGATGACGCTCGCCTTCGTCTCGCAGATGATGCGTGACTGGGCTGGAGCCGCATGGGAAAACCAGGGCGAATTGGCGGTTACCTTCGTCGCACCGGTGTTCGCAGAGGACGAGGTGGTTGTGCGCGCCGAGGTCAAGGAAAGCGCAGCAGGCATGACGCTCTGCAAGGTCGAGTGCTGGGTCGACGACCGCCTGACGCTTACCGGCGAGGCCGGCATCCGTGGAGAGATCGCAAATGGATGAAGCCGTTATCGTCGGCGTGGCCGAGGAACCGCTGGAGCGGGGCATGTTTGCGACGCCCGCTTCGCCGCTGCAGGCGCAGGCCCGCGTCGCCAAGGCGGCGCTGGCTCAGGCCGGACTGACCTTGGCTGACGTCGACGGCCTGTGCACCGCCAACATGTGGGGCTTGCCCGGCGCAGGGATGCTGCCGACGATCACCTTGTCGGAATACCTCGGCATCACGCCGACCTTGCACGACGGGTCCAACTTCGGAGGCGCCGCCTTCGAGGCGCACGTCGCGCACGCGGCGCTGGCGATTGAACGCGGCGAGGCCGATGTCGTGCTGATCGTCTACGGAAGCGCTCAGAAGTCCGAACGGTCTCGCAATCTCGCCGGGCGCCCTGCAAGCCTGACCTTCCAGTACGAGACCCCGTGGGGTCTCCCGACTCCAGCTGGCGGTTACGCACTCGCGGCAATGCGCCACATGCATGAGTTTGGAACCAAGCGCGAAGACCTGGCGGAGATCGCCGTCGCTGCGCGTGGTTGGGCGGCGTTGAACCCGCGCGCGACGCAGCGCGGTCCGCTGACGATCGACGATGTGTTGGGAGCACCTGCCGTCAGCGATCCGCTAGGCGTGCTCGACTGCTGCCTTGTTACCGATGGTGCGGGCGCCGTAGTGATGACCCGCGCGTCGCACGCCAAGTCGATGCCGGTGAAGCCGATATACGTCCGCGGTCACGGGCAAGCTGCCACGCACTGGACGATTGCGGCGGCGCCCGATCTTACGCGGTTGGTGCCAGCCGAGATTGCTGGCAAGCGTGCGCTGGAGATGGCGGGGATCGGCCTCGACTCCATTGATCTGGTCCAGCTCTACGACAGCTTCACCATCACCGTGCTCATGACCCTGGAAGCGCTAGGCTTCTGCAAGCGGGGGGAGGGCGCGGAGTTCGTTCGCGGGGGGCGCCTGGCACCTGGTGGGGCGTTCCCGACCAATACCTCGGGGGGCGGCCTGTCCTATTGCCACCCCGGCATGCTCGGCATCTTCCTGCTGATCGAAGCTGTGCGGCAGATGCGCGGCGAGGTGGAGCCTGAGCGGCAGGTCGCGGACGTTTCGAACGTCCTGGTCCATGGCACGGGGGGCACGCTTTCGAGCGGCGCAACCTGCATCCTTTCGGTGAACTGACATGAGCAATCAAAAGCCCACGCCAGCGGTCGATCCGGAAAGCGTGCCCTATTGGCAAGCGCTGACTGAGGAGCGCCTGATCGTGAAGGCTTGCGCGGAGTGCGGCAAATCGCACTTCTATCCGCGCGAGCTTTGCCCACACTGCCATTCGGACCAGCTGAGCTGGACCGACGTCAGCGGTCTGGGCGAGATTTACAGCTTCACCGTCTGCCGGCGCCCGGCCGGCCCTGCTTTCTCCGATGAGACGCCCTACGTGGTCGCGATTGTCGAGCTTGACGAGGGCCCGCGGATGATGAGCCGGATAACTGGTGACCCCGAAGCAGTGCGGATCGGCCAGCGGGTGAAAGTTCGGTTCGAGCGCCAGTCGGACGAGTTGACGCTGCCGTTCTTCGAATTGGCGCCATAAGGTTCTTGTGAGGATATGTTAATGGAAGCCTCTGAAAGCGTCCGGATGATCCGCGATAGCGTTGGTGCGATCGCACCTGCGGGCGGTGATCTAAAGCGCGTACGTGCATTGCGCTTCGATGCATTCGGCCTGGATCAGCCCGTGTGGCAACAGGTTGTCGATCTTGGTTGGCTGTCCTTGCGGCTCGATGAGGAACGGGGTGGCCTTGGCCTTGGCGTGCGCGAACTCTGCGCGATCGGCGAGGAACTCGGAGCCGCTCTGGTGCCCGAGCCTGTGCTCGCCGTTGCCGCGATGGTCCCGTTGCTGAACGATGCTGAGCGAGACAAGGTCCTCGAAGGTTCGCTGATCGTCGTGCCGGCGTGGCGCGAAGGCATCAACAAGGCCGGCGAGGCTGCCAGCATGAGCGTCTCAGATGGCACGGTGAGTGGGCGCAAGATCCTGGTTCCGTCGGCAGTCATGGCCGGCGCTTTCGTCGTCACTACGGCAGAGGGCGCGGTTCTGGTCGAGCGAGACGCGCCGGGCCTCACAATTGAGTCGTACAAGACGCAGGACGGCGGTCAGATTTCGACGCTGTCCATGAGCAGCACGCCTTGTACTCTTCTGATTGGCGATGCCCAAGACGCGCTTCACGAGTTGTCGCTCGCGCACAGTGCCTACCTTCTGGGTGCAACCGAGCGCGCATTCCAGATGACGCTCGATTATCTCGGCATTCGCAAGCAGTTTGGCAAATTCATCGGCTCGTTCCAGGTTCTGCAGCACCGCGCCGCGGAGGCAAAGATCCAGCTGGCGCTAAGCCATGCTGTGCTCGATGAAGCGGTGACCTCCGTAGAGAGCGGCGCAAGCAAGAGCGAGCAGGTGCGCAGCGCTGCACGCGCGCTTGCCCGCGTCTCTGACACGGCCATGCTGATCGCGCGCGAGTCGGTCCAGATGCACGGCGCGATCGGCATCACCGACGAGCATGACATCGGTCTCTACTGCCGCAAGATCCTGTCGATCTACAACCAGTTCGGCACTGCGAACGCAAACCGGGCGCGTTATCTCGCCGCCGCGGGAGGTGAATCATGAGCAACACCGATACTCTGGTCCGTGCCCCTGTGGTGGACTACAACGCAATGAGCGACGACGATTTCCGCGCCGAGATCCGCGCGTGGATCGAGCAGAACTACCCACCTGAGTTGCGTTTCCCGATCGAACGGCTGCATCGGGTCGATACGAAGGTCTGGTATGATCTTCTCGCGGAGAAGGGCTGGCTGGCGCCGGGTTGGCCGGTCGAGCACGGCGGCATGGGCCTGGATGCCAACAAGCGGGTAATTTTCATCGAGGAACTCGAGCGTCACGGTTGCTCGCGCTTCAGCGACCAAGGCGTGCTGATGCTCGGTCCGCTGCTGATGAATTATGGAACGGCAGAGCAGCGCGCCTTCTTTCTGCCCAAGATTCTGACTGGGGAACACATCTGGGCGCAAGGTTACAGTGAGCCCAATTCGGGTTCGGACCTTGCCAGCTTGCGGACCGAAGCCGTTCTTGATGGCGACGAGTGGGTCATCAACGGCCAGAAGATCTGGACCACCCTCGGCAACGACGCGAACTGGATCTACGTGCTGGTCCGCACCGACAAAGAGGCGAAGAAGCAGCAGGGCATCAGCTTTTTGCTTGTACCGATGGATGCTCCTGGGATCACCGTCAGGCCGATCCTGACTCTCGGCATGTCCGATGAGTTCTGCGAGGTGTTCTTCGACAATGTTCGAGTGCCTCGTGATGCCTTGGTTGGTCAGCTCAATCAAGGCTGGACCATGGCGAAGGCGCTGCTCGGGTTCGAGCGCATCTTCGTCGGATCGCCGGCACAGTCCGCGTACGCCTTATCGCGACTCGAAACCATGGCGCGTTATTTGAGCCTGTTTGATGATAGTGAGTTCCGCTCGCGTCACGGCAAGCTCGTGGTCGATCTCGCTGACCACGTGTCGCTATACAGCACTTATATCGACCGGTTGCGGCGTGGCGAGACCATCGGTCCCGATGTGTCGATGCTGAAGATCAACCAGACTGAGCTCTACAAGCGCATCGCCCAGACCATGGTCGACTACGCCGACGGGTATTCAGGCTTTGAAGGGCTGGTGGAGCAACTCGGCGACGTCCAGGCCTCTGCCATCTGGCTGCAGTCGCTCCAGACGACGATCTATGGCGGTACTTCGGAGGTCCAACGCGACATCCTCGCCAAGCAGGTTCTCGCTCTGCCGAGCTAAGTGCCGCAACTTGCATGACGTGACGACCGCCGCATGCTCGCGGCGGCGTCGTAGTTCTGTGCCATGTCAATTGTTCGATATGTCTGCACCTGCTTACCGGGTTGCGGCGGCGCCTAGCCGCGCGTTCTGGGATAGTCACACCGATCGCGAAATACTTCGTCTTTGCTGCAGTCGTGCTTGACAGGCCGAGCTCCAGGCATAAAAGACGAACTTATAAATAAGTTCGAACCATATGGATCGGACCCAGAGGAGAGGACGTATGATGGGGCGTTATGCGCTATACGGTTGTTCGCTGATCGCGTTGACGACGGCGGTTTCGGCAAAGGCTCAGGATCAGGCGGCAGGGACCTCGCCGGCCGCGCCGTCTGCGGTCGAGACACCTGCGCCGGCTGTTCCCAGCAGCCAGGCAAGTGCTCCCGGCGACATCATCGTCACGGCCAACAAGCGCGCACAGTCGCTCAATGACGTCCCGCTGTCGGTCAGCGTTGCGAGCGGTGAACAGCTTAAGGCGCGCAACATCACCGACGTTGCCGATCTCGCCAAGCTGGTCCCCGGCTTTACCTATACCGAGAGCGCCTTCGCGACACCGGTCTATACCCTTCGCGGCGTTGGGTTCTACGACACGAGCATTGCGGCTAAGCCCAGCGTCAGCGTGTACGTCGACGAAGTTCCGCTGCCGTTCTCAATCATCACCCGCGGCGCGACGCTCGATCTCGAGCGCGTCGAAGTGCTCAAGGGGCCTCAGGGAACCTTGTTCGGACAGAACTCGACCGGTGGCGCGATCAACTACATAGCCGCGAAGCCTACCGACACGCTGGAGGCTGGCGCAACTGTCGGCTACGAGCGTTTCGGCAAGTTCACCGGCGAAGCCTTCATCTCGGCGCCGCTGTCTGACACCTTGGGCGTTCGTGTGGCTGGTCGGACCGAGCAGGGCGGCGCTTGGCAGCGCAGCTTGACACGTCCGGACGACGAGATCGGTGACAAGCGCTTTTCGACCGGACGCGTGATCGTAGACTTCAAGCCTACTTCGACCCTGAAGTTCGAGCTGAACGTCAACGGCTACATCGACAAGAGCGACGAAAGCGTGGCGCAG
This sequence comes from Novosphingobium sp. 9U, assembly GCF_902506425.1. Classification (NCBI taxonomy): domain Bacteria; kingdom Pseudomonadati; phylum Pseudomonadota; class Alphaproteobacteria; order Sphingomonadales; family Sphingomonadaceae; genus Novosphingobium; species Novosphingobium sp. 9U. Next base: position 87,282 of record NZ_LR732488.1, read on the forward strand.
TACATCGCGCTTACGCCGCTCGCCAATCCTGCACGGGCCGGTGCGCTTAACGCCGCGCCACGTGCCCTCGACAACGCACGTCAGGCAGATTGGACTCCCAACCCGAAGCCCCGGCGCGATCACTCATTCTGGCAGGCATCGTTCCGTGGAGATTGGGAATTCACCCCTGACATCTCGCTGACATCGATCTCGGCATACTCGAAGTACAAGCATAATCAGCGGATCGATCCCGACGGCGTCGCACTGAACGACTACTTCTATCACACCACCGGCCGCATCAACTCGTTCTCCCAAGAGCTGCGCGTTGGTGGAAGGATCGGGCCGAACTTCAACTTCATCGTTGGTGGGAACTACAGCAAGGAACGTACCCGGCAGCGTGACGATAACTCGTTCGCCGACGCGACGTCAGCTTACCAGTTCACCGACACGTTCGCCGCACTCGGCGTGACCGGCTTCCCACCGTTTTTCGGCTTCACCGATCGCGATAAGCAGGACTTCACTAACAAGGCCGTCTTCGGCAACGTTGACTACACGCTGGGCAACTTCATCCTGCACGGTGGCGTCCGCTACACCGAGGCGAAGACCAAGTTCCAGGGCTGTACTCAGGACGACGGCGGCGGCACCCTCGCCCTGGGCTATCAAACCGTCCTGAATTCGATCCGGGTTCCCGCTGGATTGGCACCAATCACGATTGCTCCAGGCAGCTGCGTCTCGATCGACATTCCTACGCTTTCGCCGGGACTGCGAACGGCAACGCTCAAGGAGCACAACGTTTCCTGGCGCGCCGGCGTCGACTATAAGCCCAGTCGTGATGTGCTGCTCTACCTGAGCGTGAGCCGTGGCTACAAGTCGGGCAGTTTCCCGCTGCTCGCGGCGAGCGACAATGCTCAGTTCGATCCGGTGACGCAAGAGTCGGTGACGGCCTATGAAGCCGGGTTCAAGCTCAGCGTGCTCGACCGCACTGCCCAGCTCAATGGCGCAGTCTTCTACTATGACTATCGCGACAAGCAGCTGAAGGGCCGCTCAATCTCCAACCCGGACATTTTCGGACCGTTGGAGCGCCTGTTCAACGTGCCCAAGTCGGAGATCAAGGGTGCCGAGATCCAGCTTGATCTGCGTCCGACGCCTGGCTTTAACGTCAGCATCGGTGCCACGTATATCGACAGCAAGGTCCGCGGTTCCTTCGTGAACATCGATTCTTACGGCACGACGCGCGACTTTGGCGGATCGGCCTTCCCGTACACGCCGAAGTACCAGATCGTGATCGATGGCCAGTATAATTGGGCATTGTCCGAGCAGTTGGGCGCCTTCCTGGGTGGAAGCCTTACGTACCAGAGCGACACCATCGGTGCGCTTGGCCCACAGACGAGCTACCCCTATCCGGAGCTCAACAGCCTACAGGGTCTGACCATTCCAAGCTACGCGCTGCTCGGGCTTCGGGCGGGGCTGGAGACAGAAGACAAGAAGTACCGCCTGTCAGTCTACGCCAACAACCTGACCAACAGTTACTACTTCACCAACGCGACGCGCATCACCGACACCACGGTCCGATACGCGGGTATGCCGCGGACCTACGGCGTGACGCTCTCGGCAAGGTACTGATCACAAGAGGCCGAGCGGCGCCGCACGGGGTTGCGGTGACGCTCGGCCCTGAGTGGGTCCTTTTGGATGTCGCCCGGAGGCGTTGCGTGATGTTCAAGACCGCAGTTCTGATCCGCAAGAACCCTGCGCTCACTGTCGCGGAATTTCGCGAGCATTACGAGACGAAGCACGCTCCGCTCGCGGCGAGCCTGATGCCGAAGTTACGGCGATACACGCGGCACTTTGCCACCGCTTATGGCAACGCTACTTACTCAGGCGGCGACGACCACCAGGATCTCGACGTCATCACCGAGATGTGGTTCGACAGCGAGGCCGACTTCCAAGAGGCCATGGCGCATCTATCGCAGCCGGAAGTCGCCGCGGTGCTGGGCGCTGACGAGGAGCGGGTGTTCGACCGCTCGTCAATCCGGATCTACCTGCTCGAAGATAGCGGCGACGCGATAAACTGAATTCTCAATCCACCCCACCTGCCTACATACGGGAGCGAAGTTGCTTAGCCGCTTCGCTCCCGTACCTTTTCCCATACTTTCAATGCTCGCCGAGCTGAGCCTTCAGCCAGGCGCCGGCGCGTTGGATCGCCGCATCAGCTTCTGGAGCTGCTCCCGCGAGAAAGTGGAACACGTGCTGCATTTCTGGCACGATCTCCAGCTCAACTGTCACACCGGCCTGCTGTGCCTTGGCTGCAAAAGCGCGGCTGTCGTCGACGAACGATTCATGTCCCCCGACTTGGATGAGTAATGGCGGGAGCCCGTTCGGATCGGCAAGGATCGGGTTGGCGATCGGGTCGTTAATGTCGCCATGCTCGCCGAGCAATGCGGGAACGAGGCCCTGGATCACCGGTCGACTGACGATCAGATCATGCTCGGCATTGCTATCATAGCTTTCGCCACTGGCAGAGAGATCCAGCCAAGGTGACATGAGAAAGATTGCGCCCGGGCGGGGTAGGCCATCGCGTCGCAAGGCCAGTGCCGCACTGATGCAAAGGCCGCCTCCCGCTGAATCGCCTACGAACGCGATGCGCTCGGGAGCCACTCCGGATGCGAGTGCGTGCCGATAACACGCGAGCGCATCTTCGAGAGCTGCAGGATAGGGGCTCTCGGGTGCACGGCGATACTCGACGATCAACGCCGACGCCGCGGTCGCAAGCGCTATATGTCCGAACAATTTACCGTGCGACGCACGTGAACCCGTCACGTACCCACCGCCGTGCAGGCACACGAGGAGGCGTTCGGAGGTATCGTCCGGCCGGGCCCAAGTGACGGGGATGTCTCCCACCATCGCTTCCGTGAACGTGATTTTTTCAGGTGTCCCTGTCACCCCTGCCCACTCTTCGAAGAGGTCACGAAACTCGTCGATTGCCATCGCGGGGTTCGCCGCCATCCGTCGTGACCAGTCGCGATAGAGGTCTGACAGGGCTTCAGATTCCTGACTTGGCATTTCCACTCTCCCTCGTTTCTCAGCACTGTTGCTCAGCCCGGGCAGCTTCTTGTCTGAAGAAATCTGCTAGACCCGCCTATTAAGTTCGGACTATATAAGCCTATGGCGAGGCCAACGCCACGGCAAAAGCAAGGAGAGGGCGCTTTGGAAGCGTACGCAATCATTCAACACGGCCGTCCATTGGAGAAGGTGTCGCGCCCAACTCCGGTACCAGTCGGCCGCGAGGTGCTCGTCGCCGTCACGCACAGCGGGATCTGCCACTCCGACCTGCACGTAATCGAGGGCCACTACGACCTTGGTAGCCGAGGCGATCTGGAACTTGGCAAGAGAGGGCTGACGCTCCCGCTTATTCCCGGGCATGAAGTCGTTGGCAAGGTGGTCTCCTGGGGACCCGAAGCCGACGGCCAAGGCTTGGTTGCGGGCGATCTGAAGCTCGTGTTCCCCTGGGTCGGTTGCGGCGAGTGCTCGCGCTGCCGGGCCGATGAGCAGAACCTGTGCCTTTCCACTCGTCCGATGGGCCTCGTGACCGATGGTGGTTACGGCACGCATGTCCTGGTCAGCGATCCCAAGTACCTGCTCGACATCGAGGGCTTGGATCCTGCCGTCGCCGCGACGTATGCCTGCTCGGGCGTGACGGTCTTCAGCGCAATCCGCAAGCTCATGCCGCTTGACCACGCGGAGACGATCGTCGTGATCGGTGCAGGTGGCCTGGGTTTAAACGCAATCTCGCTGCTGCGAGCACTCGGGCATGAACGAATCTGCGCCGTCGATACTGGCCAGAGCAAGCTGGACGCCGCCGTGGCACAAGGGGCCGCAAGCGTGGTGCTGGCCGATGGGGACAGTGCATCGACCGTCGCCAAGATCGCTGCAGCCTGTGACGGGCGCGTGTTCTCCATCATCGATACGGTGAATGCGTCTCCCACGGCCGAGTTCGCGTTCGATGCGCTCTCGAAAGGCGGCAAGCTCGTCCAGGTCGGCCTGTTCGGCGGCGAGTTGAAGCTGCCCTTGCCGTTGATGCCGGCCAAGTCGGCGACGCTGCAGGGCAGCTATGTTGGCGGCCTTGCAGAGCTGAGAGAGGTCGTCTCACTTGCCAAACAGGGTTTGATGCCGGCCATCCCCGTCACTCCGCGGAACCTGGACGACGTAAACGAGGCTTTGGACGAGCTGCGTGACGGCCGTGTGATCGGTCGCATGGTGATCGTCCTCGACGCTGATCATCAACATCCTGCCGGCGCAATCGCCGGCGCCACCGTCGGCGAGGAGTGACGACGTGAACATGCAACATCCCGCCGCAAGCTTCATCAGTCGCGGCGACAAGCAGGTCCTGATCGATGGCAAGTGGGTCGACGCAATCGATGGTCAAACCTTTGAGACGTTCAATCCGTCCACCGGCGAGGTAATCGGTCGCGTCGCGAAGTGCTCGGCTGCGGACGTCGACGCTGCCGTCGCCGCTGCACGCCGGGCCTTTGAAGGCGAGTGGAGTCGGGTCAAGCCATACGATCGACAGTTGATCCTGCTGCGGCTGGCAGATCTGATCGACCGTAACTTCGACGAACTCGTCATGCTCGACACGCTCGAAATGGGCGCGCCGGTGGCACGCGCGGCGTGGATCAAGCGCCGCGCCTTGTCGCTGCTGCACTACTACGCCGGCATGGCGACGCAGCTTGGCGGCGAGACCATCGAAAACTCGGCGCCCGGCGACATCTTCGCCTACACGCTGCGCGAACCGGTCGGCGTGGTCGGCGCCATCATCCCGTGGAACAGCCCGCTCACCTCGACGGTGTGGAAGATTGCTCCTGCCATCGCGACCGGATGCACGGTGGTGTTCAAGCCGGCCGAGGAAGCGTCGCTCACCTCGCTGCGCATTGCCGAACTGGCGACGGAGGCGGGCTTGCCGCCTGGCGTCCTGAACATGGTCACGGGCAAGGGCGATGTCGGCGCGGCGATGTCGGAGCATCCCGGCATCGATAAGATCGCATTCACCGGTTCGACCGAGACCGGTCAGCGGATCATCCGGGCGTCCGCCGGCAACATCAAGCGCCTCTCGCTCGAACTCGGCGGCAAGTCTCCCGACATTGTGTTGGCCGACGCCGATCTCGACGCGGCCGTGCCCGGGGCGGCGATGGCAGTGTTCTCCAACACCGGCCAAATCTGCAGCGCGGGAAGCCGGCTCTTCGTCGAGCGCAAGATCTACGACGAGTTTGTCTCGCGGGTCGCGGCTTTCGCCGAGACATTGAAGGTCGGCAACAGTCTCGATCCCAGCGTCCAGATCGGCCCTCTCGTTTCGAGCAAGCAGCTGGAGCGGGTCACCGGGTACATGGCGAAGGGGAAGGACGAAGGCGCAGGCCTGGTGACTGGCGGTGCGCAGCTGACCGAGGGCGATCTCGGGAAGGGCTACTTCGTCTCCCCGACCGTGTTCAAGGACGTGTCGGATACCATGACTATCGCGCGCGAGGAGATCTTCGGCCCGGTCGTCTCGGCGATCCCTTTCGACGATCTGGATGAAGTGGTGCGTCGTGCCAATGATACGCCGTTCGGGCTTGGTTCGGGTGTCTGGACACGCGACGTCAGCAAGGCTCACCGGTTGGCGCGAGCAGTTCGGGCCGGCTCGGTGTGGGTGAACTGCTACCAGGTCATGGAGCCCAACGTCCCGTTCGGCGGCTATAAGATGAGCGGCTACGGCCGCGAGTCCGGCCGCGAGCACCTCGAGGAATATCTCAACACCAAGGCCGTTTGGGTCAACATGGGCTGAGCGGAGGTCCTCTCCAGGCTTGCCCCGGGGGAGGGCTGCTCAGCTGCCAGCATTTCTCGCCGGGTTGGTTGGGTTTCGTCGAGCAGCAGTTCGCCAGCTCGTTCGGGCAAGCGAGCTGCTGCCTTCAACGATATCCTGGATGTGATGGCGGCGGTGTCGCCATCTAAAGCGGTATGTCTTATGGGCTGCCGACCGGGTCGTTGTCTCAACGTTGGAAGTAAATCGCTTCTGTCGTGCCGTATGGGCTCCGTGGGGGAAGTTATACGATGAAGATCGCCGTTGTCCGCGAGCACGCGGATGGAGAGAAGCGCGTGGCCGCGACGCCCGAGACGGTGAAGAAGTTCATCGCGCTTGGTGCCGACATCGCAGTTGAAGTCGGCGCCGGCGCGTCTTCCCACATTACCGATGAAGACTACCGCGCCGCAGGCGCGACTGTGGCGAACCGCGCGGCCACGCTTGCCGAAGCCAACATCGTGCTGGCGGTGCAAGGGCCAGAAGCCGCCAGTCTTGCCGGTGCCACGCCAGGTGCCTGGGTGGTCGGCGCGCTCAACCCCTTTGCGCACGGGGCCAAGATCGAGGCTTACGCCGCCTCCGGATTCGAGGCGTTGGCGATGGAATTCATGCCGCGTATCACCCGCGCGCAGTCGATGGACGTGTTGTCCAGCCAATCCAACCTCGTCGGCTACAAGGCGGTGATAGAGGCGGCTGTGGTCTACGGTCGCGCCTTTCCGATGATGATGACTGCCGCGGGGACGGTGAGCGCGGCCAAGGTGTTCGTCATGGGCGTGGGTGTCGCTGGGCTGCAGGCGATCGCCACCGCGCGCCGTCTAGGCGCGCAAGTCTCCGCGACCGACGTGCGCTCCGCCACCCGCGAGCAGATCCAATCACTCGGCGCAAAGCCGATCTTTGTTGAGGGCGTGCGTGGCATCGAAGGCGAAGGAAGCGGCGGCTATGCCACCGAGATGTCGCCCGAGTACCAGGCCGCGCAGGCGGCGCTGGTTTCAGCGCATCTTGCCAAGCAGGATATCGTTATCACGACCGCTCTCATCCCGGGCAAGCCGGCACCACGCCTGCTCAGTGACGCACAGATCGCCACCATGCGGGCAGGCAGCGTGATCGTTGACCTCGCCGTCGAGCAAGGTGGCAATGTCGAAGGCGTGGTCGCCGGCGAACTGGTGGTGCGCCACGGCGTCACGATCGTCGGCTACACCAACGTACCCAGCCGCGTTGCCGCCGATGCCTCGGCACTCTACGCGCGCAACCTCTACAACTTCCTTTTCGCCTTCTGGGACAAGGAAGCCGGCAGGCCGGTCCTCGACGCAGAGGTCGGTGACGCCGTCCGCCTCACCAAGGACGGCCGGATCGTCAACGCAAGGCTGCTGCCGCAGCCGGTCGCGGCCGAGTAAGGACCACCAGGCATGCACACTGCATCTTCTACGACGGACTTGCTGTTCGTTTTCATGCTGGCCGCGTTCCTCGGCTTCCAGCTGATCAAGCGGGTCTCGCCGCTGCTCCACTCGCCGCTGATGAGCCTCACCAACGCGATCGCCGCGGTCGTGGTCGTCGGCGCGATCATGGTCGCGGCAGAGGACGGTGCGACGCCGCTCGCCAAAGTGCTCGGCTTCATTGCCGTGACTGCAGCCACCGTGAACGCGGTTTCAGGTTTCCTGATCACCGACCGCATGCTCAAAATGTTCAAGACGAAGAAGAAGAACTGAGATGCAGGGCGATGTCACCACCTTCGTGCAGGCGGCCTACCTGATCGCCGCCTGCCTTTTCATCCTCGCTCTGCTATGGATGAGCAGCCCCGCTACTGCCCGCCGCGGCGTCTGGGCAGGCGAGGTCGGCATGGTTCTCGCCGTTGCCGGCACCCTCCTGCATCATGAGATCGTCGACTACCGACTGATCCTCATCGCCGTGCTGCTGGGGTCGGCAGTCGGTGTGCCGATGGCGTACCTGATGCCGATGACGGCAATCCCCCAGCGCACCGCCATTAGCCACGCGTTCGGCGCGCTGGCGGTCGGGCTGATCGGCGCGGCCGAGTACTACAAGCTGGCGCAGGCCCAACCAGCGGGCAGCTTCGTGTTATGGGCGCTGATGTTTGAGATGCTGCTGGGCTTCCTCACCTGCAGCGCCAGCGTGGTCGCCTTCGCCAAGTTGCAGGAGATCATGAACACACGGCCGATCATGTTCGCGGGTCAGCGTGTGGTGAACGCGCTCGTGTTCGCCGCGGCGATCGCTTGCGCCGGCGTGCTGATCTTCACGCCGCCATCCAGCACTCTGTTCCCCGTCTTTGTAGGGCTTGCGCTGCTGTTTGGCGTGCTGCTGGTGATCCCGATCGGCGGCGCCGACATGCCGACCGTCATCGCCTTGCTCAACTCCTACGCCGGCTTGGCTGCGAGTGCCATGGGCTTTGCGCTCAATAACAAGCTGCTGATTGTCGTGGGTGCGCTCGATGGTACCTCAGGCTTCATCCTCGCAGTTATCATGTGCAAGGCGATGAACCGCTCGTTCTCGAACGTGCTGTTCGGTGGCTTTGGCCAAATGGTAGCTGGCAGCGCGGCGAAGGGCGAGGACGACCGCCCTGTCCGCTCAATGAGTGCGGAAGAGGCGGCGCCCATGCTCGACATGGCCGGCTCGGTGGTAATCATCCCTGGCTACGGCATGGCCGTGGCGCAGGCACAGCATCGGGTCGCGGAGCTCTACAAGCACCTGGAAGAAGCCGGCGTTGACGTCAAATTCGCGATCCATCCCGTCGCAGGGCGCATGCCGGGGCACATGAACGTGCTGCTCGCCGAAGCCGACGTGCCCTACGACAAGCTGGTCGAGCTCGAGGACATCAACCCCGACATGCCGCAGACCGACATCGCGCTGGTGGTGGGCGCCAATGACACGGTGAACCCGGCGGCTCGCGACGATCCGGCTAGCGCGATCGCGGGCATGCCAATCATCGAGGCAGACCGGGCGCGCACGGTGTTCGTATTGAAGCGCGGCATGGCGGCGGGTTTCGCCGGCATCGACAACCCGATTTACTTCAACGAGAATACCCAGATGCTGTTCGGCGACGCCAAGAAGATGGCCGAGCAACTGGTCCGCGAGCTGCAGGCGGGGTGATGATAAGCCGAAGTGACGACCTAGTTTAAGGCTGAAAACGGCAGTTACGAGGTGCCATTGCGGAATGGCGCTGGCTGCATGCACGCAACTGGTAAAGGTAGGCGCGGTCGAGAGTCGCGTCCTCACTGCCGACAGGTCTGCGTGTACCTGAGTAGATGGTGCTTGGTCGAGCTGCTCAGGGGGGCGCCAGGCGGATCCGAGGGGAAGGACATAGTGATCGGCTGGCTTCTAAGTGGCTAATGACCCCGCTCATCCGAGGCGCTGCGCCGGTACTTGCCGCACAGTCACAAGCTGTGGATCAACTTGGTTTTACATGAGCCAGCGTTCGCCCGCGCTGCTCCCTCGGCGATTGCAGAGCACTTGGTCTCATTCGCATTCAGGTAAACGATTTGACGGAGACGGGAGAGGTCAAGAGGCCGTTGAGGGTTCGGAACTTCTATGCAGGTCCAGGCGCCTGATCTTGTCCGACGCGTTTGTGGCCGACATGCGCCCGACAAGCGTCACCTCCACCTTCGACGAGGAAAGCGAGACGCGGATGCCGGCCACCTCCGGCCCCCGCTCTTGTCCTCAGCTCTAAGTTGGCCACATGACACGATCGCACCGGCATTGACCCATACGGCAGCCCGGATGCGCGGTGCGCCCCCGTGCGACGAAGTCATGGCTTCTCGTCTCGCGATGCGGCGAGCACCAAGCGCGTACAAGCGGTGCTCCACGTGCTCGATGCAGCGACGCGAACTTTGGGACGGATGCCAGCACCAACACGGTGGATCGCAATGCGTAGGGGCGGAGCGAGCAGGTCGGTCGATCCTGGCCGCATGGCACTTGCAGTGGGCGCAACTACTTCCAGAACTCAGGCGCTTCCTTCCCTTCAACGGACGATGCTTCGGATTGCGGTTCCACTGTCATAACCACGTGTTAGCAGCCAAGATCGACACGTGCTGGCCGCGCTGACGCAAGTACCTACTCAGTCACCGTGAAATCGTCGAGGTCGCCGCCTTGGATAAGGATGGGGGCGGTGGTTCTTGCATCCCCAATCAGGTCGAGGAGCCGCTCACGGTGCTTTGGCTCGCTAAGTGCGAGGAGTGTGAACGCGACATTAGTGCGGATCTGGTCGCGGAATTGTTGGCTGTCCAACTCATCGTGTACCCACAGGGTGATGACGCCGGCGTAGGATAGCATCAATTGGTTCGCGAGATCCTCGCGCACCAGCTTGCCTTTCAAAGTCGCAGTATTCTCGAAGCCTGCCAGGGCATCATACCAATAGACAAAGGCGCGCTGCATGTACCGAGGGCGCTGTATCGGATCAGACATGCTTAGCAGGAAACGCTGGAGGGGCCGGTAAAAATTGGCATCGGCCGTGTAGTAGTTCACGGCCGCGTCCGCCGCTTGGAAGACGTGTTCGATAGGGTCCGGGCCGATCGGCAAGTTGGATCTCGCAGCGCCGACGCGATCGAGGGACTGGTTCAGAAGCGCGTAGAGGACGGTCGATTTCGAGCCGATCAAGTTGTAAGTCGTCGCGGTGCTGAACCCGGCACGGGCGGCTAAATCCCGCATTGAAAATTCCGTAGAACCTGTTTCACGAATGAGCACTTCAGCCGCGTGCAGGATTGCTACTCGTCGCCCTTGCTTTTTCTGCTCCCTCAGCATTTAGCCTCGCTGTCCGCCGCCGATCCGTCGTTTGCCGCTAAAGCGCAATCGCGATTGACTTGCAACCAGGCCGCCAAAATATTAGAACATGTTCGATCTCTGAAGCGCCCACTCAGGCGTTTCGCAAGCGAGCATGTCGAGTGGCAAGCATCTGCGAGGGTGCGCGCACCGCCTTGCCCTAAATCTTCGTAAATTTTGGCTCGGGTGGCCCGAGCTTGTAGACAATGGATGCGTATCTTGATGGATAGCTTTAGAGGGAAAACCGTTCTGCTGACCGGAGGTGCTTCCGGTATCGGGGCCGCTACAGCACGCCGGTTTGCGAATGCCGAAGCCAAAGTGTGGATCAGCGACGTGGACGTGGACCGCGCCCAGGCGCTGGCGGCCGAGATCGTCTCTTCCGGCGGAGCAGCCAAGGCGTTGCGCTGCGACATCGGCGTCGAGGATGATGTCCGCAGTGCGGTTGAGACCGTCATGTCCGCCGATGGAAGGCTCGACGCCATGCACAACAACGCCGCGCTGCTTTCCGCCGACACTCTCGAGCACGACAAGGACATTTGCACGATTCCAACGGAGATCTGGGACTCGGTCATGTCGGTGACGCTGCGGGGCACGATGCTGGGTTGCCGCTATGCGGTGAATGCGATGCGCAGGAACGACGGCGGCGCGATCGTGAATACGTCGTCCATGCTCGGCGTGGCGGTCGACAACAGCCTGCCGGCCTATTCGGTCGCCAAAGCCGGGATCAACATGCTCACGCAGTGGGTCGCGGCAAAGTACGGACGAGAGGGCATCCGCTGCAATGCGGTGGCACCCTCAATCATCCGCACGCCCTTGCTGGAGCGCGCGATGCCGATCGAGCTTGTGAAGATGCACGAAGATTGCACACTTACGCCCGGGCTCGGGACGCCCGACGATATCGCCGATATCGTCTACTTCCTCGCCAGCGACGCTTCTCGCTATCTGACCGGTCAGGTTCTGCGCGCGGATGGCGGAACGACGATCACTGTGCCGATGTACGCGCAGGCGCGCCCCTTGTTCGACTGACGGCAAATGCGAGAAAGGGGGAGCGCATGTCCTGCGCTCCCCCTTCCTTGTGCCTCACGCGGGGCGAACTGTGATCCCCATTAGCGCTCCGTCAGCATCATGGCGTTCTGCGGATTTGATGGGGCTCCGAGAAAATCGGGCCCGGGCACCAGCCCCAGTGCAGTTTCATAGGCTTTGGGCAGAGCCAGCAATTCGAGTTCCCGGCCCTGATCCAGAACGTAGGTGCCGAGGATGCCAGGACCGGAGGTGATACGCGGCGGACCTCTTCCCTCCGCGTCTAGGCGGTCGATCACGGCCTGGACCACACTGGTGTCCTGCGTAGTCACGGCGATATTGACGATGCCCTGGTCGGAAAGCCGATAGTCGGTGGGCTTCGCGCGCCCGCTTGGCGTCCGATACTCGACGATCTCGAGTAGGACGTCGCCCGCAACCGCCACGAAGCCCTCCATCTCGGCGCCCTCAAGGCCCCAGAGCGCTTCATCCTCGGGGGCATGCAGCGTCGCAAGCGGGAGTATCGGCAGACCGACCTGCGTTTCCCAGAAGTGGCGTGCTGCCCTGATATCCGGCACAGAGCTGGTGACGTAGATGATCGCCGGTTCTAGATCGAAGCGACGGTGGCGAACGCCGCCGGGGAGGGTAGCGGACTCCTCCATAACCTCAACCATAACGCCGACGAAGGGGTCGCGAAAGCACAGGCGACGGCCACGGCCGAGATCGATCGGCCCGGACAAGATTTCGACGTCCCAACGCGCCAGTGCCGCGATCGTGCGGTCGAGATCGGGAACGGACACGCCGAAGCGCACCCAGCCAAGGTCGCATGGCCGCCAGTCAGCGGGCAGTAGACGTTGCGCCGGCACGGTGTGGTGAAAGATCTCGAACTGCACGAAATCTTGCCGGCCCACCATGAACCAGACCAGCGTCCGTGCTGAGGGCGGCAGGTCCTGGATCCGGATCAAGTCACCCCAGGCTGTCTGTGCACCGGCGTTCGCGAACCCGAAGGCCTCATGGTAGAGCCTCAGTGTGCCGGGCAGATCGTTCGTGTTGATAGCCAGCTGCATGAAGCGCAGTTGGCTATCGGTATCACTCATGGGAGAAGGCGAAAAGGCATCGGCACCGATCTCGCTGCCCGCTTGCACCGGATTCGCGCTGGTCATCTCGCCTGTCCGGCAACGTCGGGCAGGCTGGGCATGCGGGCCATCATGCCTGCGTCCACTGCCAGCGCAGTGCCGGTCACGTAAGTCGCAGCATCCGATGCGAGATAGAGTACCGCGCCCGCCATGTCTTCGGGCCGTCCGTAGCGACCCATGAGGCTGACACCGGAAAGGAACTCCTTGCCGTATTCACTTTCGGGGTCGGGGTAGAAGTCCTTGGTGATGCCGGTCACCACATTGGCCGGCATGATGCAATTCACGGTAATGCCGTATTGTCCGAGATCGAGCGCGAAGGCTTTCGTCAGCCCCAGCACCGCGTGTTTCGAGGCCGTATAGACGCCGACGAGGGGAATTGCATACTTGCTGCAAACCGAGGCGGTGTTGATGACGCGCGCAAACTTGCTCTCCTTGAGGAGCGGCACGAAGTCACGGGTAATGCGGAAGACTGGGTCCATGTTGACAGACATGACCTTGTACCAGTTGGCGTCGTCGGTCTCGTGGATTGGGGCGAGTGCGCCGGTGATGCCGGCATTGTTCATCAAGATGTCGAGCCCGCCAAATGTGGCGCGTGCTGTCTCGACCAACTGCGAGGGGGCATCGGGCAGAGAGACGTCGAGCTCGACCTGAGTCACTGCGTCCACCCCGTCGAAGGCTGCACTCAGCGTGGAACCCGAGATGTCGACGGCAATGACGCGTGCGCCCTCGCGAACGAAAGCTTGTGCGATCCCCAAACCGATACCGCTCGCCGCGCCGGTCACCAGCGCCGTGCGATCCTGCAAAATGCCAACCATAACCTCTCCGTGCATAACTGCTCTTGCATGTATGGTACATGTTATAAGGTTATCGGCGTGCCGCAAGGCCCTTTCGCTATTACGCTGACCGAATGTAGCGTTGCGTCTAGCTGAGCTGTAGAGCTTTTCCGCGTTCAGCGGAAAGCATGCACCTGAGTCCGCTGGCGCAAAAAGCAGGCCGCTACATCTATCATTGGACGTCGAAGAGCCCGTACGTCCGGCAGAATAGCACCGGGGATGGCGCCGATGGTGAGCCTCGCGCCGACGATTGGTCCGATGGTGTGCGCGTTGGCGCGAAATTGCGGCGCCGAGCCATCCTTTCCAAACGGTCAAACTTGAGGGTTGCGCTGTTAGAACGCGTTATATAAAAACGACGCATAATCGATTCAGGGAGAGGTACCTATGGCCTATCGTTCGGCACCGCAGCATCACGCGTTCAGCCCGTTGAGGGCTGCTGGCGCGGGCAAGAGAACCGGAAGTCGCTTCCAGTCCGCGTTCCTGTTCGCAAGCGCCTCTATCGTGGGGCTGTCAGGCGTGGCGCATGCCCAAGACACGCCCGCCCCGGCAAGCGATGCGGCAGAAGCGCAGGTGGCTAGTGCATCCGCAAGCGACACCGGCGACATCGTGGTGACCGCGAACAAGCGCGAGCAGCGGCTGAACGATGTAGGCTTGACCGTTTCGGTGCTCTCGGCTGCTTCGCTGCAGGAGCGTCAGATCTCCACGGTTGCGGAACTCGCGAATACGGTGCCGAGCCTCAGCTATTCCAACAGCGCCAACGGCACCCCGATCTATACCTTACGCGGCGTCGGCTTTACCGAAGTCTCCCTCGGCGCCTACCCGACCGTCAGCACCTACGTAGACGAAATCCCACTGCAGTTCTCGGCCTTGACTACGCACTCCGCGTTCGATCTGGAGCGCCTGGAAGTGCTGAAGGGACCGCAGGGCACACTCTTCGGGGAGAATGCTACGGGTGGTGCGCTGAACTACATCGCCGCAAAACCGACAGACGAGCTTCATGCTGGCGGATCGGTATCATACGGTCGCTTCAACGAGGTGAACGGGGAGGCTTTCATCAGTGGCCCCTTGACCGACACGCTGAAGGCGCGCGTGGCGGGTCGTGTGGAGCATGGCGATGGCTGGCAGGTCAGCAACTCCCGGCCCGACGACCGCAATGGCAAGACGCGCAACTACATGGGTCGCCTGCAGCTTGCCTATACGCCGTCCTCGTCGGCCCGCTTCCTGCTGAACGTCAACGGGTGGCTTGATCGCAGCCAGACGCAGGCGCCGCAGTATATCGGCCTCTTCCCGCAGCTGCCGGTCGTCGACCCGCTCCTGCTCGCCTCACAGTTCTCGCCCGACAAGCCGCGTGCCGCTGACTGGACGTCGGGCTTGCCGAGAAAGAACAATCGCCTGTTCCAGGCTTCGCTGCGCAGCGACATCAGCTTGACTGACAATATCGAACTCACCTCGCTGACCTCCTACGTCAACTTCCGCCAGCGGCAGGGAGACGAAGGCGATGGTCTTCCGATCGTCACTCTCGACTTGACCGACAATAACGGCACCATCAAGACGTTCTTCCAGGAACTTCGCGTCGCCAATGCTTCGTCCAGCGCGTTCCGCTTCGTGCTTGGCGCCAATTACGAACACAACAAGGTCGACCAGTCGGCGCAGGTGAACTTCCCGAATGCCTCCTCGTCGAACACATATGGGCAGATCGGATATCCGATCATCAATTTGATCTACAACACCGATCAAGTTATGAAGAACTATGCCTTCTTTGGAAACGTCGAGTACGATATCGTGCCGAACGTCACTGTTAAGGGCGGAATTCGCTACACGAATACAAAGGATAGCGGGTCGTCATGCAGTAAGGACGAGAGCGGTCTGACGACGAATACAGGATCGCTCTTCTACGATGTCGTGCTCGGTGGTGCGCTCGGCCGCTATCCGAGCGGCTCTTGCTTCCCCGTCAACAACTTGGCGACCACGGTAAACGGTGTGGCGCCTGGCCGCCCGGGTGAGTTCACAGGAAAGCTGAACCAAGACAACATCTCTTGGAAGGTCGGTGTCGATTGGAAACCCACGCCCGACCTTCTCGTGTACGGCAACGTCGCGAAGGGCTACAAGGCCGGCAGCTTCCCCGTACTGTCCGCGTCGGTGTTCCAGCAGTATCTTCCAGTCACCCAGGAGTCTGTGCTGTCGTACGAAGGCGGCATCAAAGCGACCTTGCTCGATCGCGCGTTGCAGTTCAACGCAGCGGGCTTCTACTATGACTACCGCAACAAGCAGCTGCGCTCGAAATTCCTCGACCCGAACTTCGGCGTGATCGATATTCTTCAAAACGTGCCGAAGTCCACGATCAAGGGCTTCGAGCTCGAGATGACGGCACGTCCGATCCGGCGACTGACCGCCACCGCAGCATTCACTTACGTGGACGCAAAGATCGATGAATTCGCCGGGATCAACGCGGCCGGCGTATCGGCCGACTTCGCCGGTGAGGCGATCCCGTTCACGCCCAAGTACCAGGTCAATACCGATCTCGATTACAAATTCCCTCTGAGCCAAGGTATCGACGGCTTCGCGGGTGCGAGCGTCAGCTTGCGATCGGCGACTTCGGCAGTCATCGGTGGCGAAATCAACCCACCGACGGCGACGCCGCAGGGTAAGGCGCTTTACCGGATCGACGACTATGTTCTGGTCGATCTGCGTGCGGGCGTACGTAGCACGGATGGACGTTGGAGCGCCTCGGTTTGGGGCAAGAACATCTTCAACCAGTACTACTGGAACAACGTGGTCGGCGTGATCGACAACATCGTTCGCTATGCGGGGCGTCCGGCAACCTACGGCGTTACGTTGGGCTTCAACTACTAGACGTGCTCTTTGGGCGCATCCTTCATCAGATACAGAGTGATGCGCCCACAAGCGAGAGGCGCAGGTGCGGGGTCTTGCGTCACTAAGAACCGAAAATAAGTAAAGGAGAGCGCGATGCAGGCCGCAATCGACATATCGGCGGATGACATGGACAATGCGGCGCAGGAACTGCCGCGTGACCAGCCGATCATGATGATCAACCTTCTGCGCTTTCGGGGCCGGACCGAATATGCCGAGAATGAGAACGATCAGCCCTGTTCGGGTCGCGACGCCTACATGAACCGATATGCCGCGATCTCCCTGCAGGTCGTCGAGAAGTTTGGCGGTAAAGCGTTCTGGCAAGGGCAGGTTCTGGCCACCTTGGTCGCGCCGCAAGGGGAGCAGTGGGACGAGGCGCTGTTGGTCCAGTACCCGGATTTCGCCGCGATCAACTCAGTCTTCAACGATCCCGACTACCAAGCGGTGCTTTATCACCGGACTGCGGCTTTGGCGGACTCCAGGCTGATTGCCCTAGCGATCGCCGATTGAGCGGCAGAACGATACTAAATCCGCGCACCTGCAATGCAACCCGGGGAGAGTGTTTTGATACATGATAGCGGCAGCTTGAACAGCGACGGCATCATCACTGAGGGCTTTGCTTCGCTCTCGCGCGGAGGACTCGCCTACCTTGCCGCAGGACCTACCGATGGTCCCCTTCTGATATTCGTCCACGGCTGGCCTGAGCTGGCGATCAGCTGGCGACACCAGCTGCCGGTGTTCGGACAGCTTGGTTTCCGCGCCGTTGCAGTTGACATGCCAGGCTATGGCCGGTCGGTGGTTCATGACACGCACGAGGCTTATGAGCTGGAGCACCTGGCGGCCGATCTAGTCGAGTTTCAGGATTATCTTGGCGCCCATCGCTCCGTATGGGTCGGCCATGACTGGGGCAGTGTCGTGGTTTGGAGCCTTGCGGCGCATTACCCGGAACGCTGCGCTGCCGTGGCGAGCTTGTGCGTACCCTACCGCACAGTGGAGCTGGGGATCGACCACCTGATCTCGACGGTCAATCGCGACATTTACGATCCCGAGGAGCATCCGGCGGGGCAGTGGGACTACATGCTGTTCCATGATAAGCATTTCGACCGTGCCCGTGCGGTGTTCGAGCGCAACACGGAAGACTTCTTCAAGCTCATGTTCCGACGGGGCGACGCTTCGGGTGCGAACGTTCCGACCATCACCGCAGGGGTCTGCGCGCGCGAAGGTTGGTTCGGAGGCGACGCGCCACCCCCAACGATGGATCGCGATCCTGGTGTGGCGGACGAGGCGAGTCTGGCCGCGTATATCGCTGCGTTCCAGCGCACTGGCTTCTTCGGCCCGGACTCGTACTATGTGAACAGCGAGGCGAATGCCCGTTTCACCGCGCAGTCGGCCGACGATGGTTATCTCGACATGCCGGCGCTGTTCCTGTCGGCCGACTACGACCACTGGTGCGACACGGTGCGTAACGTCGCGTTCGGAGCGGAAATGCGGCGCTACTGCCGCAACCTTACCGCAGTAACCATCCCGGCCGGTCACTGGACCGCCCAAGAGGAGCCTACCAGGACAAACGCGGCGCTGACCCGCTGGCTTGCGACCACCTCCGGCGTATGGCCGGAGGCTTCCACCCCAGCCTGGCAGCCGCTTCCGCCGTCTGGAAACGAATAGGGGCAAGGATCAACTCTCTGCACCCAAGAGGACGCACGCGATGATCATCAACCTCGGGTACTACAAGCGCAAGCCCGGCCTCACCCATGCGCAATTCAGCACGTACTGGCGCGACGTCCATGGGCCGCTCATCGCCAGCATCCCGAACATTGATCGCTATCTTCTGCGCTACGTCCAGCATCACCTGGAGCCCGATCCTTCGCAGCCGGTGCCGCCCGGCGTAGATTACGATGGCTTCTCGGAAGTCTGGTACCCCAGCCTCGAAGCTCGCGACGCGCTGCTAGCGCTGCCGTTCTTTCAGGCCGAGGTCATCCCCGACGAGCATTGCTTCCTGGATATGGATGCCACGCGCTGGTACGCGGTGGATCATCAGACGACCATCATCGGCAAGACTGATTAAAGCCCGCAACTGGCAAATTGCATCCCCTCGGCTGCGGATCGTGGCAGACGGTCCCCCGCCAGGAGAAAAGAACCATGTTTGCCTATCAACTCGTGGGTGCGGACGGCATCCACAACCTCAAACGGATCGAGCGCCCGGTTCCGACGCCGGCTCGGGGTCAGATCCTGATCAGGATGCGAGCGGCATCGCTTAACTTCCGCGATCTGCTGGTCGCCAACGGCTACTACGGCGTGGAGTTGCCGATGCCGGTGATCCCCCTGTCGGATGCGCCGGCGAGGTGGTGGCGCTGGGCGACAGCGTCACCCGCTTCGCCGTTGGAGATCGTGCCTGCCCGACCTTCTCGAACAACTGGGTCGCCGGTCCGGCGCGGGCCGAGCATCTGCCGACATCGCTGGGCGGTTTTGTCGACGGCGTGCTAGCCGAGTACGTGGTGTGTGACGAGACGGCAGCGGTCAAGCCCCCCGAATACCTCTCGTTCGAGCAAGCGGCGTGCTTGCCCTGCGCGGCCGTCACCGCAAGGGCGGCGCTGAACGGACCCACGCCGGTGAGGGCAGGGGACACCGTACTCACGCTCGGGACAGGCGGAGTCTCGATGTTCGCAGTCCAATTCCGCTTCGGCGGCGGTGAATGGACAGGTTCACATGATCGGCGTGCTGACGTCAGGGCAGATCGATCCGCTGACCATCATGTCCTGGAAGACCCTGCGGGGGATCATGGTCGGCTCGCGCGACGACTTTGAGGCGATGAACCGCATGCTCGAGGTCCATCGCCTCGAACCGGTGATCGACGAAGTATTCGGGTTCGATAGCGCGCTCGATGCCTACCGCAAGCTTGAGGCCGCCCAGCACGTGGGCAAGATCGTCATCCGAATTGACTAAAGCGAGCGGACCTGTCGTTCATGCTCTCCGCCGTTCAGCGAAGCGGAGCGCTGCGCTGAACGGGGTGCCAGCCTAGCAAGGCCGGCGCAGATCCTGACCGTCTCAGGAGGGCAGGCTCGACCCCTGCAGGCCGCACAGCTGCCACCCTGCGGCGCCATTGTTCCAGATGCACAGATAGCGGCCGACCAGATCCTTTTCCACGTCGCCGATGCGCGCCTTGGTCTTCAGCATGCCGCTGGCGACGATCGTGGCCGCATCGAGGAAGCTCGCGCCGTCGACCTCCGGCGATACATCGATGTACGTCAGTGTGCCCGATCGTAGGAGCCCTAGAAAGCTCTGCTTTGTATCGAGCATCCCATTGGAGTGCCCATAGAGGAGCGTTTCTCCGAGCAGCCTCTCGAGCGCATCATGCTCGTGGCGCGTCATGTGGCCACATCGGCGCACCTCCAGCTCTCGTGCCAACTCCAGTGCAGTCGCGCTCGTCATTTCTCGTCTCCTATTACGGAATTCACTAGCATTTGTCCTATCTTAGCAGGGTCTCGCCCGGTTGGATGCACCCAGCGCGCCTGCCGATTACGTCCAGCCGAGCGAGGGTCAGTTTCACTTTCGACAAGGTGCCCTTCCAAGTCTTGACCGATTAGCTGCCGCTCGTTAAGGCAAAACAATAACGCATTCTAGAATCGATATAAGGGCAATGTGAAGTCCGGCGACTGAATGGAAGCTGCGGCTGAGGAGGGGTGTCTATGAGCTCAGGTCAGGTATCTGCCGAGCTGGCCGGGAAAGTCGCGATCGTGACCGGCGGCGCCTCTGGGATCGGCCGCGCTTTGGCGGAGAAGCTAACCGCGGCCGGCGCTCGCATCTGCATCGCCGACATCGACGCCGAGAAGGCGGCGGCATTCGCCGAAGAGCTTGGCGACACCGCCTGCGCGATCAGCTGCGACATCAGCGATGCCGAGCAAGTCGAGTCTCTGATCGCGCAAGTGATTGCATGGTTCGGCCGGCACGATATCATGCACAACAACGCCGCGCTGCTCGACTTCGAGTCGCTGGCTGCTGACAAGGATATGCGCACGATCCCGACCGACATGTGGGACCGGGTGATGCAGGTGACCCGTCGGGGCACCATGCTGGGGTGCCGCTTCGCCGTCGATCAGATGATGAAGCGCGGTGGTGGATCCATCATCAACACGTCTTCGATGGTCTCGCTGGCCGTGGACAACAACATTCCCGCCTACAGCACGGCGAAAGCGGGCATCGATCTGCTGACTCAGTGGGTTGCCGCCAAGTACGGGCGCGATGGCATTCGTTGCAATGCAGTGCGCCCTCAGTGATCCGGACCCCGCTGCTGGAGCGGGCGATGCCGGAAGAATATGTCGCACTTCACCGCTCCGCCGCCCTTACGCCAGATCTCGGCACCCCCGAGGACGTCGCCGAGATCGTCTTGTTCCTTGCGAGCGACCGGTCTCGTTACCTCACCGGCCAGATCCTGCGCGCCGACGGGGGCACGACGGTGACGGTGCCGTTCTACGCGGACGCTCTTTCTTCGACTGATCCTTACACCGAGAGATGCTACCATGAATTCTCCTGTCTCAGCTGACACGTTCGAGATCGACCATCGATTCACAACGCAGTCGGGCCTTTCGCATGGTCCGGTGTCGCTCGAGCCGTATCGTTCCCAGGCTTTCTTCGAGGCCGAGAAGGAGCGTATCTTCCGCCGGGCCTGGCTCGTTATCGCACGCGAAGAGGAATTGCCTAAGCCCGGCGACTTCGTCCTCAAGCCGGTCGAGATCTGCGCGGCTTCAGTGCTCGTCACGCGCTCGAAGGGTGGGGAGGTCCGCGCCTTTCACAACACCTGCTCGCATCGCGGTACCGAGGTGGTGATGGAGTCGCAGGGCAACGCGTCACGGTTCGTGTGCCCCTATCACAACTGGACCTATGGCAATGATGGGCGACTCATCGGCGTGCCGGACGAGCGGGCGTTTTTCGGTGTCGACAAGAAGAACTGCGGCCTTACGCCTATCCATGTTGGCGTTTGGGAGGGCTATGTCTTCATCAACCTGCAGCCCGAGCCCGAGGTGACGCTGGCAGAGTTCCTCGGACCTTTGGCCGACTTCCTAGCAGGGGTCCCCTATACCTTTGCGGACAACGCCTTCGTGGTGAGGACAGAGGTGGGGGCAAACTGGAAGGTCGTTTCAGATGCTTTTCTCGAGACCTACCACATTCCGGCGATTCACCCCGAAACGATCGGGGCGACATTCTCCTCGCGTGCGAACCCGTTTGCCCGCCTGATCGATGCCAAGCTGCTGGGGCAGCATGCGTTTGTTTCGATGTACGGCAATCCCAGCTTTCAGCTGGAGGAGAAACACAAGATCGACCGTGTCGCCCAGAAGGCAG
The DNA here is from genome assembly GCF_902506425.1 of Novosphingobium sp. 9U. Lineage (NCBI taxonomy): Bacteria > Pseudomonadati > Pseudomonadota > Alphaproteobacteria > Sphingomonadales > Sphingomonadaceae > Novosphingobium > Novosphingobium sp. 9U. The sequence goes on from NZ_LR732488.1 coordinate 109,046, forward strand.
ATGGGTCGGGTAACGTGATCTCGGCCGGCAAGCTGAGCGACATGGAAGCATTCCTGGGCCATCCAGTAGTTAACCCGACCAAGACCAACGGATGGTCAATGGACTCGATCCACGTCTTTCCGCACACCCACATCAATTGGGGCCCAGGCGGATTTTGGCTCCACCAGTTCTGGCCACTAGCGGTCGACCGCACGCGGCATGAGGTGCGCTTCTATATGGCCGCTCCGACCACGCCACGCGAGCGCCTGCAGCAGGAGCTCTATGTGGGCCGAGTGATGGAGATCATCGCTGAAGATCTCAGCAACATGGAGCGGACTCAGCGAGGCATCGCGTCGGGCGCGAAGAGCACCATGCAGTTGCAGGATAACGAGATCGCAATCCGGCGGTCGATGGACAACGTGATCCGCTGGACGCAGGCGGGCACCGTTCGGGAGGCCATGTCGGCATGAGCAACTTGCTACCGCCCTCCTTTGCCGACCTGGAAGCCTTCGTTCCGTTCTGGGCTCGCGAAACGGTCAACGCCCGCATCGATGCCCGGTGCAGCAGTGAGATGGTCGAGACCCGCGCCTTCTACGATGCGGCAATCGAACGCGCGCCCGCCATGCTGGACTATCTGGAGGACATGCCACTGCACAGTCTGGCGCCTGATGCGGCCAACCTCATGAAGCTGCTGCTGGGCTTGGCACAAGCATCGATTGCGATCGAAATCCAGGGTCAGCCGCTGCCGCCCAAGACGGAGTACCCTTTCCGTGTCGAGCTCATCTCCGGCGTCGCCCCATTCGGCTGAACCCAGCCGCGACGCGATCACACAAGCTTCGACATAAGTGCTCAAAGGAGGATGATGATGTTTGATGGTGCAGGCCGCGTTTTTCAGAACTGCTACGTTGTCGACGATCTCGACAAAGCGATCGAGCATTGGATCAAGACCATCGGTGCCGGGCCGTTCTTCGTGAACAGGAAGCTGGACAATCTGGAAATAGAGTACCGCGGCAAGCCGTCGGGAATCGACATCGATTTCGCTCTCGGCCAGGCTGGACCGATCCATATCGAGCTGATCCAGGACAACAGCAAGAATCCCACAGTCTACAATGACATGTACCCTAAGGGCAGCGGCGGAGGCTTTCACCACGTGGGCATGCTGGCCAAAGATTTCGAGGCCGCCGTCAGCGCATACGAGGATGCAGGATGCGAGCGCGGCATGATCGGCATGTTCGGCAGCACCCCGTTCGCCTACATGGATACACGGTCCTCGGTCGGTTTCTTTACCGAGTTCCACCACGACACGGCCGAAATCCGCGCGCTGTTCGACGGGGTCGAGGCAGCGTCGAAGGATTGGAACGGCGAGCGTCCGGTGCGTCCAATGAGCGAACTGCTCGAAGGTCCAAGAGACCCAGCCAACGCCCGATAAGATCAAGGGCTTACGGCTCCGTGTCTCGAGTGATCGGCACCTGAGTGCCGCTGGAGCACGCAGACCGGCGATGAAGCTCAGATGGGAAAAGCAGAGGTGCAGGCAAAAAAGTCGCGCCTGATTGAGAGGGAATGGTGCCCTGGTTGCCAGATGGAACCCGCCCGGAAGCCGGCCGGCTCGGCGACCTTCATGTGCCGTCGATGCGCCCGGGCAGCCGGCTGGCCCATGCCTGGCTCGAGGGCGAAGGGCGGACGTGTTCGACACTCTACCTGGTCACGCTGAAGCACTTCACTTTATTCGTCTCGGAAATTGCAGATGGATGGCACGCCGCCATCGCGTGCAGCCAAGGCGATCGGCATTCCCGTCAATTGCGTGTGCGTCGGCGAGCGCGGGGAGTATCGCAGCGTCGACGGGCGTTGGGATGCGCTCTGCGGCCTCGAACGCGGCGGCGCGTTGCTGGTTCGCCCCGACCAGCATGTCGCATGGCGCTCGGCACGGGCGCCGCTTGATCCCGCCGCTGAGTTGGAGAGGGTCATGCAGGTGCTGTCGATGAAGGAACAAGCCGCAATGGAGAACGCATGATGGCCGCCCAGCTGCTTCCAGCTTTTGCCGCTCTGGAACCTTTCGTCGACTACTGGGCGGTGCCCGGTACCCAGGCTCGACGGGAACGGCGCGAAGCAGCCTCGATGGCGGAGATCAGCGCGTTCTACACGGCGATGCTGGAAGTCGCTCGCGATGCGATCCGCCATCTTGAGGGGCGCGCGCTCGACGAACTGCCGCCAGAAGACGTTCGGCTCATGGAGCTGCTCCTGGCGTTGGCGCACGCCTCGATGGCTACCGAACTACACGGGCAACCCCGCGCGCCGCACACGCCCTATCCCCATGACGTTCGTCTCGTCGAAGGGGTGCGGCTGTTCAGCTGACACGATGGAAGTTTGAGGACGCGATCGAATGAACGAGATTACTTCGGACTTCCGAGCGGACCGGACCCATTTCACCGAAGCGGCTGGGCTGGATAAGGGGCCGGTCTCGCTTGAACCTTACCGCTCGCAAGCTTGGTTCGAGCGCGAAGTCGAGAAGGTTTTCAAGCGAGCTTGGTTATGCCTTGGGCGCGTCGAGCGGATCAAGACTCCGGGCGACTTCTTCTTAGAGCAGATCGACGTGGCGAAGGCGTCGGTGATCATCACTCGCACCAGAGCGGGCGAGGTCCGCGCCTTTCACAATGTCTGCTCGCACCGAAGCAACAAGGTCGTGCTTGAAAACTCTGGAAACGCATCGCGGTTTGTCTGCCGCTACCACAATTGGACTTACCGCAACGACGGTGAGCTAATCGGGGTGCCTGATGCAGCGAACTTCTTCGATTTGGACAAAAGGAAGTGCGGCCTGACATCGATCGCCTGCGACGTCTGGGAGGGCTGGATTTTTATCAATCTTCAGCCCGAGCCCGAGGTGACGCTCGAGGAGTTCCTCGGCGATTATGGCGAAGCCTTCCGCGGTATACCGTACCCACATGCCGAAACGTCGGTGCTGTTCGTGTCACGGCTCAGGGCAAACTGGAAGGTCATCGCGGACGCGTTTGCAGAAACCTACCACGTGCCGGCGATCCATCCGGCGACGATCGGTACGACGTTCGCAAGCAATGATAACCCGTTCGCCCGGCCTATCAGCGCCAACACCTGGGGCCCGCACCGGTCATTTTCGACGTATGGCAACCCGGAGTACGTCCCACCGGAAGGCGCGCACGTAGAGCGGCTATTTTACAGCAACATCACCACAGGCAACGTGCTCTCGGCCGCAAGTCTGGGTGATACCGAGACATTGCTCAGCCACCCGGCCATCAACCCCACGAAATCCGAAAGCTGGGCGGTGGACGTCAACTGGATCTTCCCGAACTTCCAGATCGATGTCTCTCCCGGCGGCTTCTGGACACACCACTTTTGGCCTGTGTCGCAGGACGAGACGCGCTGGGAAGCTCGCTTCTATGTGCCCGATGCGATCGATGTCTGGCAGCGGCTACAGCAGGAACATTATATCGCGCGGCTCGGCGAAGTCCTGCTTGAGGACGTAGGCAACACCGAGCGCACTCAAGAGGGTATCGCTTCGGGTGCAAAGTCGGACATGCCGTTGCAGGATGCAGAAGTACTGATCCGCCATAATCTGAAACAATTGCACAAGTGGGTGGAGGCAGACACGGTTCGCGAGGCACTGAGACCCGACTGATCTATCACTCGAGCGGTGGAGCCCCGCGCCGCAGCAACGGCCCTAAAAGCCGGCCTCGGCGCGAACGACCTTGCCGAGGCTTTCGGCCAGAGGGGCGAGGCGGCCACGTTCCGCTTCGCCTGGGACCGCGTAGAGCCGCAAGATGCTGCTGTAGATGATTTGTGCCCTAAAGCCTTCATCGCTGAGCTCCCCCTGAACCCAGAGGTCAAGCGTTCCTAAAAAGTAGATCTGGTGGTCTCTTGCGAGCTCCTCCAACCCGACACCCGGCGGCAGCATCCCCGCGTCTCGGAGCCCCGCAAGGTGTTCCATCCAAAAGGCAAGGGCACGCCCCATGAAGGCAGGGCGGTGAACCGGATCTGACACCCCTAGCAGGTAGCGGTATAGCGGCTTGAAGAGGGCCGTGTCGCTGGTGAAGGTATTGGCAGCGATCTCCGAGGCCCGGATAGCATTCTCGACCGGATCGTTCCCCTGCGCGGGCGTTGCGGCAATGACCTTGTCCAGCGAACTGTTCAGCAGCGCGTAGAGCACCGAGGCTTTCGACTGCAGCAGGTTGTAGATGGTGGCGGTGCTCAGACCCGCGCTTCTGCTGAGTTCGGCCATTGAAAATTCGGTATGGCCTTGCGCGCGCACTAGGGCCTCGGCCGAAGCGAGAATTGTATGCTTCTTCTCGTCCTTCTTCTTCTCGCGCCTGATGCTCACAACCAGCCCCATAGCTGATGCGCCGACCGAGGCCGGCGCATCGTGTCGATCGCTTAGGCAAAAGGCTGGTATGGCCTCACGATCAAGCTTTTTCGGGCGGCGCAGTTGCAAGAAAAGCGGTTTATCGTCCCACGACGAGATCCAACAACGCGGCGGTGTCGTCTGGGAGTGCATCGCCACGCCATGCGACGTGTTGGTCGGGACGAACGAGGAGCAGGTTGCGCTCGTAGATCGGGCGCAAGTCCCGCCGTTCCAGGCGCAGTATGTCGAGCGGTACACCGCGTTCGGTCGCCACTGCTTCCAGTGACGAAGTGTCCGTGCCATCGAGGACGACAAGAGTAAAGTAGAGCCCTAGCTTATCGTACAGCGACTCCCCATCAGCCAGAAACACATGTGGCAAGCGGGCGCCGGGCCAAGTGGTGGGCTGGTAGACGATGGGGTCGATCGCAGGTGGGTTGGGCTCGCGCGCCACGATCGGAGATTGATCGTAGCGATAGCCGAACTCGACCCCCCAGCTCTCGTTTTCAGCGTTGCCGAGCGCTTCGATCTTGCGAGCCAGTTCGGCGCGACGTGCGTCCGCTTCGGGGCCCTGCGCCTCAAGGTCGCCAGCCTCCTGGTAAAGCCCGGAAATCTGGATCCGCACGCCCATGTGGCGACGCGAGGCCTCAAGGTGCCACCACGCGGTTGGACGGCGCTCGAGGTCGTACGCGGTGAGCAGTTTATCGCCGCCCCAGCCATGGAGGCGTGCGGCGAGGACCCAAGCCATCGCCGCAGCATCGGCGATTCCGGAGTTCATGCCATAGCCGCCCGTTGGAATATACTGGTGGGCACTATCGCCGCCGAGCAGCACGTTGCCCTCGCGGTAACGTTCCGCAACCACGAAGTGCGCGAACCAAGGGTTGGCCTGGAGGATCTCATACTCGAACGGCTTCCCGACCCAGCCTTCCAGCACCTGCTCGGGCGTCATCTCATCCGGCTTCGAGTCAGGCGTAAGCCAGGCCTGCAGAGTGTAGATGTCCTTGTCGTTCTGCGCGATGATCGTGCCCGAGCCGGATTGGAGATGGTAGACCGGCCCCCAGCGCTGCAGCAGTTCGGCATCGTTGGTGCGGAAGTGTACCATGTAGGCACCCGCAACGTTCTCGTCGCCTTGCAGGTTGATACCGAGGCACGCGCGCACGCGGCTACGCCCGCCGTCGCAGCCTGCCAGGTAAGCGCAATTGACTGTCTCGGCTTCGCCGGTGGCGTCGTTGGCAATCTCGGCGACGACCCCGTCCGGGCCGTTGTCGATGATGCTCTCGAACCGGGTGCCAAACCGGACGTCCACTAGCGGACTTTCGTCGATCGCCCTCTTGAGAACAGGCTCGATTTCGATTTGGCTCACGCGTAGCGGAGCCTGGGCACCTTGCGAGCCGTCATTGCACGAGCGGATGATGTCCGTCTTCTCATTCGCGGAAGGATACGGGAAGCGGTGGAGGTCGTGTCCGACCATGGACGTTACCCACAGGATGTCGAACGCGTTCTCGCGCGGCACGCCTGCGTCACGCAACTTTTCGTCGAGCCCCAAGCGATGGAACAACTCCATGCTGCGGCCATTCGTCAGGTCCATCTTAGGGTGGCGCGTGGTCGTGGGATTTCGTTCGACAAGCATCGAGCGAACGCCGTAACGCGCCAGGTTTAGGGCGAGTGCCATCCCAACCGGCCCGCCACCGGCGATGAGAACAGGCACGTCCTGTGAGTTGCCCATGCTAAAATCCGCTCCCTAGAATGTATCGGAACACAGTTGGGCTGCCCGCGCCTATGACGCTTCACAGACCATATGGTCAGTTAAATGCGGCAAAGGCGCCGCGGCGTCAAGTCGCCCCGGCTCATCGCGCCGTGTATCCCCCGTCGACTGCAACTGCGGCAGCGTTCATAAAGGCCGCTTGGTCAGAGAGGAGGAAACGGGCGACGTAGGCAACGTCCTCAGGCTCGCCAAAGCGGCCTACCGTGTGGCGCGCGAGCGCAGAGTCATAGTGGGGCCTGAACTCGGGATTGTTGACCAGGTCGACAATCATCGGTGTGTTGATCATGCCAGGTAGCACACAGTTGACACGTACGCCGGTCTCAATGGCTTCGCTCGCGGCGCCGCGGGTGATTCCAATTACCGCGTGCTTCGAGGCGACGTACTCCGTAGAGTAGGCCTGCGCGACAACGCCGTTAGCCGAGGCGGTGTTGACGATCGCACCTCTGCCTGACTTTCGCATGGCAGCGATCTCGTGCTTCACGCACAGAAAGATCCCGACGGCGTTGACGCCATTGACCTTGTGCCAATCATCCAACGTGAGGTCTTGCGTCAATTTGTTCAACATCTGCACGCCGGCGTTGTTGTAGGCGCCGTCCAGGTGCCCATACAGCTCGACTCCCTTCTCTGTTAGGGCTTTTACCTGGGCCTCATCACTGACGTCGACCTGCATCGTCCCAACTTCGCCGCCGGCCTGCCTCACCATGTCCGCCGTCTCATCGACGCCGGCCTTGTTCCAGTCGCAGATAAGAAGGCGGGCGCCGGCTTCCGCGAAAAGTCGGGCGGCGGCGCGGCCGATGCCGGAGGCGGCACCCGTGATGATGATGCTCTTTCCCTCAAGCATGCGAGCCATAACCTTTCCTGCGTCCTCTGGGTCTATCGACTCGCGCGCTCATTTTTTGCCGATCAGCGCCGCAAGTCGCCGCCTTTCTCCGAACAATTGACCAGAGTGTCAAGAAAACGTCGGCGCTCTGGTGCCGGGCAGACGGGGAGGGGAGCCTTACCCCGTGCCGACTGGGGGCTCAGCAAAGAGGATGCCATGGGCAGAAACACTGGCTTACCACGGGGAATGATACTCGAAGCGACATATCTATCATCGCGAACGACAGGAGTTGCGCAAAGGACACAGTGCCAGATGATTCTTGACCATCCGCATCAAGTGCAACTTTCGAGATGGCTGAGCGGAGGCATTTTCTTCAGCAATGCCAGGTACATAACCCGAAAACGGTCTAGCTGCGAAGAGGTAATTGACCAGATTGTCAGGTCGCAGTAGTGCTAGAGATCACAGAAGAGGACCCGGTTGCCTAACGCGACCCGGCAAATGGGAAGAGGTCGAAGCGGACGTCCGCTGAGCATTGACTTGAGAACGTGGAGCAAGAGGTCGGGGTACAACCAGGCCGTTGCGGTGCTTTATAATCTTAGAGGGGATGGATGGATGAAGAGCGTATCGAGATGCCGTGACGTAAGGTTGAGCAAAGTACGGCAGCGCGTCCGGTGCTCACGCATCGTCCTGGCGCTTACTCTAACGGCCAGTTGGACTACTTCGGCAGCCGCGCAAGATGTTGCACAGAACAACGATCAGGCCGATACTGTTGATAGTCTGCGGAACCTGGACGAGATCGTGGTGACCGCCACCAAGCGTGAGCAAAACGTCAACGATGTTGGTATTTCGATTACTGCTTTGAGCGCGGAGTCGCTCGCCAAATCAGGCATCACGGACTCCACCGGCATCACGTTCTCTGTACCAAATCTTGAGAATGCACCCGTGTTCGGTCCCGGATCGAACACCAACTTTTCCGTGCGCGGCGTTGCTCAAAACGACTATAACGATGGCACGGAATCCCCGATCGCCACTTATGTGGACGATGTCTATCTCGTCCCGACGGGAGCCGGCTCCTTTCCGCTATACGACATGCAGCGAGTGGAAGTGCTGCGCGGACCGCAAGGTACGCTGTTTGGGCGCAACAGTACCGGCGGCTTGATCCACTTCATATCCGCAAAGCCGACTGATAATTTCTATGCTTCCATCAGCGGCATGTACGGGTCGCACGACACGAAAGAGATTACGGGCGTCCTCAACATCCCGATCGTTCAGGATAAGGTCTCACTGCGCATCGCCGGCCAGTACCACGACAACGACGCCTGGATGAACAATCTGTCCGGGACCCAGCCGGACAACGGGCAGCTCAAGACCCGTTCGGTCCGCGCGATACTGCGGCTGAAGCCGACCGATACGATTACCGACGACATCAAGTTCTCGTACGACAATGCGCATGGATACACCAATGGGGTGTTCCATCAGGCAGTTGGGATTGACGCGGTCACCGGCAACCAGTTCGTTCTAGGAGCGAACCAGGACTTCTATGGAACCGGACCGCAGCGCGACTCCTTTGGTCTCGCCAACGTGGAGCCGGGCGAAAGCGACAATGGCTCGGTTCGGCGTCTGAATGGGACAAACTCGTATCTCGTCTCCAACACGCTCAATTGGGATCTCGGCGCCACCACAATCACCTCGGTGACCGCGTACAACCATTACCATCGTGATCAAATCGAGGATTGCGACGGTCTCCAGCCGTCGATTTGTAACACGCACTACGACAACGTCAGCCGGCAGGTGACGCAGGAGCTGCGCTCTTTCACAGATCTGGGTGGCGTGCGGATCACCGGCGGTGTTTATTATCTCTGGCACAAAGTAAACTTGCGCAACTTCATCCCGCTTCTGTTGAATGTGCCTTCGGTGACGTTCGCGCAGCGGGTGGACGGCCAGCAGCGGTCGAGGAGCTACGCCGCATTCGGTAACGTAGAGTGGGACGCAACGCCGACGATCACTGTGATCGGCGGTCTACGCGTGTCCAAAGACAAGAAACACTTCAATCAGGATTTGCGTTTCGTACTGCCCGCCGATCCAGCGAACCCGTTCCCCAACTACTGGAACACGATGGCGCTGGACATTCCGTATGGCGACACGATCGCGCAAAACCTGTTTGACGAGTCCACCGCGGGATCGCTCACCAGGATCAACAAGACGACATGGTCGGCAAAGGGTGAAGTGGACTTCAAGCCCACCGACAGGACGCTGGTCTACGGATCGATCTCGCGCGGCATCAAGTCGCCGGGCTTCAACAACGGCGTTATTTCCATCGGGCTCACGCCGGAGCAGTACCAGTTCAAGACTGAGGTGCTGACTGCTTACGAACTGGGTCTCAAGCAGGAGATCGGGCGGATCGGCAACTTCAACCTGTCCGGTTTCTACTACGATTACAAGAATTTCGACACGCTCTCGTTTGTCGGCGTAGCCTCGTTCACCGATAACCATGACGCCACTCTCTACGGGATCGAGGGCGATATCAGCCTCCGGCCTGTCGAGGGCCTGACGTTGAAGCTCAACGGCGGACTGGTTCACAGCAAGTTGCAGGATGTTGCTAATGCCGCGCTGGTGGTTGCGGACCGTGACATGCCGCTAGCGCCCTCCTGGTCGGTGGGTGGGTCCATTCGTTACGAGCTGCCGATAGCGAACGGCGATTACCGCCTTGGGCTCCAGGCGGACGCGCGGGCGCGCGACTCCTTCTACAACAATCCCGGCAACGATTCTGCGGCTAAAGTCCCGAGCATGGAACTGGTCAATGCACGCGTTGACCTGGCGGACGCGAACGACCGCTTCGAAGTCGGCGTTTCGGTCAAGAACGTGTTCAACAAGACGTATATCACCTCGCTGTTCCTGCTCCAGGGACTTGGCGGCTATCGGTACGGGCAGATCGGCCTGCCACGTTGGGCGTCTCTTGACGTCACCGTTAAGTTCAAATGAGGGGAGCTGAAAGATAGCGAGAGGCGGTGGTAAGAAGCCGATTTCTCCGGCCCACCGTACTCTGGTCAACAATCGAAACCGCCGCCCACCGTCGGTCACCCATAAGGTGGGCACACATGCAAGCGGTGCAGAATGCCCGCAGGGAGACGTAAATGCACAGTCAGATCAAAATTTCGCTGCTCGTGGGTGCGAGCCTCTTCGCAGTTCCGGGCGTCGCATCCGCGCAAATTGGACAGGCCGGTCAGACCGCGCCGGGCGCGCCCGAGGCAAGTGCTGAGCCCGTTCAAACCTCCAGCGTGCAGGAGGGCGACATCATCGTTACCGCCAACAAGCGTGAGCAAAAGCTCAACGACGTCGGCATCACCGTGGCGGTGCTCGGCGGCGACGAGCTCAAGTCCAAGCAAATCGTGAACCTGCAGGATTTGGCACAGTCGATTCCTAGCTTGTCGTACACCAACTCGGCGAATGGCACCCCGGTGTACACTTTGCGAGGCATTGGGTTCTACGAGACGTCGCTTGGCGCTTACCCGACAGTGAGCGTCTACGTAGACGAAGCCCCGCTCCCGTTTGCTGTGCTGACGCGTCACTCGGCCTACGATCTTGAGCGCGTCGAGGTCCTCAAGGGTCCGCAAGGTACGCTCTTCGGTCAGAACTCCACCGGAGGTGCGATCAACTACGTCGCGGCTAAGCCAACCAAGGATCTTCAGGCAGGGCTAAACTTAACCTACGGTCGCTTCAATCAGATTATCGGCGAGGGCTACGTCAGCGGCCCGCTGAGCGAGAACCTGTCGGCGCGGGTCGCCGGAAGGATCGAGCGGATGGATGGCTGGCAGATCAGCAACAGCCGCCCGGGCGATCGCAACGGTCGTATCGAAAACTACATGGGCCGTGCGATCGTCAATTTCGAGCCGACCGACACGATCCGCTTCAGCCTCAATGTGAACGGTTGGAAGGACAAGAGCGACCCCCAAACGCCGCAGTTCATCGCTCGCAACCTTCAGAACCCGGTTCCAAATCCGGCCTGGGAAGCGGCGCAGCTCTCGCCGATGAAAGCGCGCGCCTCGGACTGGACACCGGGACTTCCGTTCGCAAACAATCGCCTGTGGCAAACCGCGCTGCGCGGCGATATCGATCTAACCGACAGCATCACGCTGACCTCGCTGACGTCGTATGTTGATTACAAGCAGAACCAGGCGGACGAAGGCGACGGTATCCCACCACAGAACCTCGACCTGCCGAGTGACCGCGGTCGCATCAAGAGCTTCTTCCAGGAGCTGCGTCTTGGGAACGGCGGCCAGGGCTCGTTCCGCTGGGTTGCGGGTGCCAACATCGAGAGCAGCAAGGTCGACCAGATCGTTGACCTGAACTACTCAGCCTCGTCGTCCAACTCGACGCTTGGCACTCTTGGTTACCCGATCTCCAGCGCCCATTACACCAGCTTCCAGAAGATGCGGAACTATGCCGGCTTCGTGAACGGCGAACTCGACTTGTCGGACACCCTCACGGTGAAGGGCGGTGTGCGCTACACCAACGCGCGTACGAAGGCCCAGATCTGCAATCGCGACCTGTCGGGTACCACCACGAACGTCGGGTCGTTCTTCTATGACGTGCTTCTCGGCGGCACCCTCGGGCGCTACGATCCCAGCTATTGCTTTGCGATCAACGATCAGCCCGAGACGATCGGCGGCGTTGCTCCCGGGATGCCGGGGCAGTACAACGCGACTCTGCACGAGGACAACGTGTCCTGGAAGGCTGGCGTCGACTACAAGCCGCGCCCCGGCATGCTGATCTACGCTAATGTCGGACGCGGCTACAAGGCCGGCAGCTTCCCCAACGTCTCAGCCTCGACCTTCGCGCAGTACCTGCCGGTTACGCAAGAATCGGTCATGTCCTATGAGGGCGGCTTCAAGGCGACCCTGCTAGACCGAACCCTGCAGCTGAACGGCGCTGGCTTCTACTACGACTATTCCGACAAGCAGCTGCGCTCGAAGATCGACGCCGCACCGTTTGGTATTCTCGACGTGCTGCAGAACATCCCGAAGTCCACGATCTACGGCTTCGAGCTGGAGGCGACCATGCGCCCGACGCGGGGCTTGGTCGTGAACGCCGCTTACACATACATCCACACGAAAATTGACGAGTTCAGCGGCATCAATGGCGGCGGCGTGGTTAGTGACTTCGCTGGCTCGGGTATCCCCTTTACACCCAAGCACCAGGTAGCCGTAAGCGCGGATTACAGCTTCCCCGTGGGCTCGGATCTGCAAGGGTTCGTGGGCGGTACCGTCACGATGCGTTCCGACACGTTCTCCGTCATCGGCGGCGAACAGAACCCACCGGCTGCCGATCCAAGCAACTTTGCGGTCTACGGCATCGACGGGTATACACTGGTCGACGCTCGCCTCGGCATCAAGGGCCCGAACGATCGTTGGCAGGTGTCGGTGTTCGGCAAGAACATCTTCAACGAATACTACTGGAACAACGTCGTTTCCGCGTTCGACACCATCGTGCGCTACACGGGCATGCCCGCGACCTACGGCGTGAGCGTCGGTTTCAAGTACTGACGGCAACCGGTCAAACTGATCTACCCTGACTGGGCGGCGGAGCAATCCGCCGCCCTTTTTTTGTTCATCACGTGCAGGGCGAGTGCTGCTGATTGCCGGGGACTCGGCAAAGCCGTTCGCACTTCGAGCATCGAAACGATGTTCGCGTCCCCTTCAGTCTAAGCAGTGGGGCCGAGAAGTCAAAAGTGAAGGAAGGTACTGTCTTAGTCCAAACGGGCACGATCCGCCGGCTTGAGGGCGATCAAGGAGGACAGTTGATTTGCGCCTCGCAGAGCAAGTCCTTTGCGATATGCCGCGCAGATGGGGCGAGCATTCGAGGCGGTTGAGACAGGGTGGAGTAACGCAGCTACAAGCGACGACCCCGCGCTTTGCCGCTGACGAAATCATTGCCGTAGCGCGGCCGTGGTCACCTTGGGCTAAGCGCGCCGACCAAGTGAGGATTTTACCAGGAAGTCGGCCCCTCCCTGCTCCAGGGGGGCGATGGATAAACTCGACGGTGCCGAGGCTTGGATCTTTCTCAAGCAGCCAGCTTGCGTCCCGCACGATAGCCGAACACCAGAGCCGGACCAATGCTTGAGCCGCCGCCCGGGTAGCGCCCATACATCAGCGAGTTCATGTCAAGTCCGACTGCAAACAGGCCTGGCACCGGCTGTGACTCTGCGTTCAGAACTTGGCCGTCAGGGGTAGTCTTGAGGCCGAGGGTTGTGCTGCAATCTCCAGGGTGAATCTCGATAGCGTAGAACGGACCGCGATCGAGAGGTGCGAGGTTAGGGTTGGGCGTGTGGTTGAAGTCGCCCTGCGCATTGTCGTAGGAGTTCGAGCCGCGACCAAAATCGGGGTCTTCCCCTCGCGCCGCGAACTCGTTGAAGCGGGCGATGGTCTGCTCGAAGTTGGCCTTGGGAATGCCAAGTTTGTGCGCCAGGCCCGGGATCGTCCCAGCCTCGATGAGGTAGCCGTCGCGGACCAGATGCCGATAGGGCAGAGGCGCTGGCATCGCCACGCCCATGCCATACTTTCTCAGCGCAACCTTGGTGCCGATGAACCAGGCCTTCCGTATGCCAGAGGCGTTCATGTGGCTGACGAACTCCTGGTAGGGAGAAGCCTCGTTCCCGATGCGGCGCCCTTCGGTGTCGACGATGATCGTGCCGGGCTTGCCGCGATCTGGCCCGAAGTGCGGGAACACCGATTTGATGGTGCCGTCCTTTGCCCGATGAGCCGAGCAGGGCGCCCAGATCCCATTGGAGATGTTAGGCTCCGCGAAAACGCCGCCGGCGCCTTGCCCCATGCGGATCCCATCGCCCACGTTCTCCGCTGGCTGCGCCGACAGATGGTCTTCCGCCAGTGGAATGTACTTGGCGCGCATCTCGAGGTTTGCGCCAAAGCCACCACTGGCGAGCACCACGCCGTTGCGCACGCCTATGGTACGCTGCTGGCCACCGATCTCGAGCACGATGCCAACCACGCGGCCGTCGCTCTCGTCCAGGCGGACCGCAGGTGTGTCCCGGCGCAGCGTGACGCCCGCATCGAGCGCAGTGCGCATCAGGCGTCCCACGAGGGCATTGCCGTGTGCCATGTGCGTACCCTTGCCGTAGGTGACTACGTCGCGCACGAAGCCGGCCATGCGCTTGGCGCTGAACCGGAAGCCTTCCCACGTCCGGAAGGCGGAGGTCAGCTTTGGTACGTGCTGCATGTCGGTCTGGAAAGATCCGAACGCGACATAGCCGGGCAGCGGATTGCGCACATGGCGAATGTAGTCGCCCAGCTCACGGCCATTGAAAGCTTCGGCGATGATAGTCCGCGCGGCCTTGGCGCCGGGTTCGCCCGGATGATAGTCCGGTAGCAGCACGGGGTAGAACCGCACCTTCGTTTTTTCGTCCATGAACTTAAGCATCTCTGGGCCGGTTTCGACGAAGGCCTCGACGAGATCTGTGTCGTAGCTGTTGCCCAGCGTGGCGCGCAGATAAGTGTACGCTTCCTCGGGCGTGTCGTGCTGGCCAACGCTGGCCATATACGGGTTGTTGGGGATCCAGGCGCCACCGCTGGAGAAGGCGGTCGTCCCGCCGAAGAGTTCCGCCTTTTCCGCGACGAGCACCTTCAATCCCTGCTTAGCGGCGACTACCGCGGCGGTCAGACCAGCAACGCCGGATCCCACCACCACGACATCGTACTCGGCTTCAACGGCAGGTTGCTTGCTCATTCTCAGTTCCCGTCAGATGCCGTCGGTTGCGCACAAGGGGGCGATCGCTATGCACTTTGCGCAATCGCTTTCTCGCACCCTCTATCATGCTCTTGGCGGCTGTTATGGTCCAAATGGTCAGTTACATCCGACGGCTTGGCGGCCAAGTCAAGTCGGCAACGCACAGCCCGCGAGATGAGCACTATTCAGAGTATCGCGGGCTGGCCCTGCGTTTGGGCAAGGACCAATCATCCGGAGGTTTGAGAATCGTAATTGACCAGAAGGTCTGTTTGCTCCACTCAATGGGCGAGAGCCGCGACGACGGCCGAGACAGTGGAGAGCAGATAATGGACATTGAGGCGCATGCACTGGCCGACAAGCTTGGCCAAGCCATTCGTGAGCGCAACCCTGACCTGCTGCGCCAGATCTACGCAGACGATATCCGCGTTTGGCACGGCGCCACGGGCAGTGCGATGGGCAAGGACGAGAATATCGGAATGCTGACGGCCGTGTTCGCAATCTCGTCCGGGCTCGAGTATACCGACGTACGGCGTCATGACATCGAGCAGGGCTTGGTCCAGCAGCACACGCTCGTCGGAACATTTGACGACGGCGCAAACATGCCGGGGCTCAATGCCTGCATGGTGATCAAGGTTGCAGGCGGAAAGATCGCCAGCATCGACGAGTACTTCGATGCTCAGACGTTCGCCCCAGTCTGGGCGCGCCTCGCGGCCCAGCCCGCGTAACGCAACCAGAGGGGATCAAGCAATGGCGAAATATGTTCTGCTGGCGATGACCAACCCAGTCGAGGGTCGGACTGACGAGTACAACGCCTGGTACGACAACACAGCGTATCCCACTTACAAGTCTATTCCTGGTCTAACCCCGTTAGGTCGCTTCAAGGCGGTTGAACTTGAACCGATGTTCCCATTCCAAATGGAGAACCGCTTCAACTATCTCTCGATGTATTACTTCGAAACAGACGATGTGGTGGCGTTCATGCAGAGCGTCAAGGACGCGTTCGGTCGCCATCCGGAATACTCTCTCTCCGAAGATATCGATAAATCGGTGTTCTTCGAGCCGGTCTACGTGGCGATGAGCGACGTAAACTTCGCCCCGATCGACCGCTATGAAGAGTTGAAGTGCTGATTGGCCGCACTTGTCCCTCCGTGCGGGGTTGGGGGGCGGCGACCGGACGCGCTCAGGCGCTCACAGCTAGCCAACCCTGGCCCATCCGCCGCGCGGGCGTTTTCGTCGCCGCTGAGCAAGGTTTTGGTCTGACTCGGCCTTTCAGATTGTATGGTCAGCTACCTGGGACTGGCACCAAGACCAAACCGCTGCCTTTGACGGTCACGGACATGGTGATCTCGATCCATGCGCTTTGCTGACGGTCGGAGCATCGAAGAGAACGGGAGAGAACTATGTTTGCCGAGTGTTTCGCCGGACGGGTGGCGATCATAACGGGTGGCGCTTCTGGAATTGGAGCGGCTACAGCGCGCTTGCTCGTTGCAGGGGGAGGCATGGTGATGCTCGCCGGCTTGGATAAAGCCAAGGGCGACGCCTTTGCCGCCGAACTGGGCCCCTCGGCCAGCTACCAGCGCTGCGACGTGCAATTCGCCGACCAGATTGAAGCTCTCGTTAAGATGACGGTGGCGACTTACGGTCGGGTCGACATGCTGGTCAACAATGCCGGCATGGGTGGCATGGGATCGACCACCACGACCGAGCCCGAGCTCTGGCGTCAAGTCATCGAGGTCGATCTGTCATCGGTCTATCACGCCTGTCGCGCCGCAATCCCGCACATGCGCGCCAGCGGCGGTGGAGTGATCGTCAATAACGCGTCGATCTCCGGCATGCGTGGCGACTATGGCATGGCGTCATATAACGCGGCCAAGGGCGCGGTGGTGAACTACACGCGCAGTCTTGCGCTGGACCACGCACGCGAAGGCATCCGTGCCAATGTGGTTTGTCCCTGCGGCATCGACACGCCGTTGTTGGCTGGGGTTGCAGGCGTGCCCGGGCTACTCGAAGGCTTCTTGAGAGCGACGCCGCTCGGGAGACTGGGACAGTCGCAAGAGGTGGCGAATGTCATCGCGTTCCTGCTCTCGGACGCAGCCTCCTACGTGACTGGCGCCGTTATCCCGGTGGACGGCGGTGTGACCGCCGCCACCGGGTTACCCAACATGAACGAGTACATGGCGCGCCTGAAGGAAACGTACGATTAGTCCCGCGCGTCGGAGCCGAGCGATCGAGGAAGGCCGCTCTCTGGCCAGCGCCCTGGTGACCCGAGGCTTGCTGGCACGTTGATACAAGGAGAAATAAGATGAGTGGCATACAAGATCGTTCCATCATTGTAACCGGCTCGGGCAGCGGCATCGGCCACGCTGCGGCCATCCTCTTTGCGCAGAAGGGCGCCAAGTTGACCCTTGCCGACCGCAACGCCTCCGAAGGCGAGCGCGTGCTTGAGGAAGTTCGAGCGGCGGGCGGGACAGCGCAGTTCGTTGCCACGGACATTGCCGATCCGGCGCAAGTCAAGGCTATGGTGGCAAAGGCGGTTGAGACGTACGGTAGGCTTGACGGTGCGTTCAACAACGCGGGCATCCCTAATGTCGGCAAACGCACACATGAACTGGAGTATTCCGACTGGCAGCGCATGATCGACATCAACCTGAGCGGCACGTTCTACTGCATTAAGCACGAGGTCGAAGAGATGCTGAAGACGGGTGGCGGCGCCATCGTCAACACCTGCTCCGTGGCCGGGCTGGTGAATGTCCCAGGCACCGCTGAGTACACTGCCGCCAAGCACGGCGTGGCCGGGCTGACAAAGGCGGCCGCGGTCGATTACGGGCACGATAACATCCGCATCAATGCGATCGCGCCGGGGACCGTCTACACCGAGCTGTTCGTGAAGGCGTGCGAAGTCAATCCGCAACTCGAGGAGTTCTGCAAGGGCGTGCATCCGATCGGACGCTTCAGCCAACCTTCGGAACAGGCTGAGGCAGCCCTGTGGCTGCTCACCGACGCCGCTTCCTTTGTGACCGGCATCATCATGCCGGTGGACGGTGGCTACACGGCGGTTTGATGAATTGCTGCCTCGGACGGTCATTCCTGTCCGGGGCTTCGCTACATGGACGCAAGCGGCCCTGCCTGGCGCGGGCCGGTTGCAATATCTTACCCATGATGCGACAGACTCGCGATGCTCATACACACAACGGTCAGGACATGACGAAGGCAGCTCCAGCCAAGACCGAGGGACAGCCGAGGAGGTCTGGGCGCACCGCTGTCCGGCTGACCGATCGCAAGGTTTCACCGTCGACGAGCGAAGCAGAGGGCGGCAAGCGTCGCCGACGCGGCGACGAGGTGCGCAGCAGGATCCTTGCTGCAGCGCTAGACTGCTTTGGTGCGTTCGGGTTCGATGGTACCTCAACCCGTGCGGTGGCAGAACGGGCTGACGTGACCCACACGCTGGTGCTTTACCACTTCCAGTCCAAGGACAAACTCTGGACCGCAACGATCGAGGCGGCCTTGGAAGAGTACGGTGCTCAGATCCGCGCCGACTTGGAAGCCGCCACGAGCGAAAGCGCGAAGGTCGCGCTCGCCCGTTTCGTTGAGCAATTCGTGCGAATGTCGGCAGAGAAGCCCCAAATCCACCGCATCCTCACTGCCGAGGGCAATCAGGGCACTGATCGGCTCGACTGGGTGATCGAAAACTTTCTCCAATGGCACTACTCCGCGATCTGTGAACTTGTGCGCCGCGGCCAGTCGGAAGGCACTGTTCGCCAGTGCGATCCGGCGCGGCTGTATTATCTTATAATCGGGACCGGCGGCACACCGTTCACGCTAGCGGTGGAGTACGAGCGCCTCACTGGCCGGGACGTGTTCTCCGAGGCCGAGATCCTCCGCAACATCGCCTTCATCTTTGAGATCCTGTTTGTCTGAGCTAGCGGAAAAAACCTCCTCGCGACGTGGCAGAGTGGACTTCTAATATTGACCAAATGGAAAGTATGAAGCAGATTCTCGACTAAGCCCGGTGTCCATAGCGAACCATGAGTCGGTAACCGGCGATAGGCGAGGAGAGCGATATGTCTGCCCAGACTCTTGACCGTGAAGAGCAATCTTTGAACCGGGTGATCTCGCCCGAACGTTTCGCCCACATGGTGGTGCGCACCTCCAAGTTCGAAGAACTGGTGAACTGGTACCAAACGGTGCTCGGCGCCAAGCCCGCATTCAAGAACGATATCCTGGCGTTCCTGTCCTATGACGAGGAGCATCATCGCGTCGCAGTGCTCAACGTGCCCGATCTGGCTGAGCAGCCCGAGGGCATCGCCGGCTTCCATCACGTCGCCTTTACCTACCGGTCGCTCGATGAGTTGCTGAGCACTTACGAACGTCTCCGCGACCTGGGCATCATGCCGGTGTTCCCCATCAATCATGGCCCAACGACCTCGATCTACTACGCCGACCCTGACGGCAATCAGATCGAGCTTCAGGTCGACAATTACGACACGGTCGAAGAGGCCACCAAGTTCTTCTACTCGGACGCGTTCGCGCAGAACCCCATTGGAGTCGAATTCGATCCTGAAGACTTGATCCGGCGCTTGAAGGCGGGTGAGCCTGAGGAGGACGTCAAGCGGCGCCCTGACATCGGTCCGCGCGGCCTCGCTGACGTGAAGCTGCGTTGACATGAGCAACTCCGTTCCGCTCGATACGCGCTTCGCGGCCACTGATCTGGTCCATCTCTTCTTCCGACTGGTCGATGAAGGTCGCGCTGCTGAGACCGCCGACTTGTTCACTGCCGATGGCAGCATCACTTTCGGACCGGGCGCCCCGGTGCCCGGAACTGTGTCAGGCGAGGCCATCCGCGGCGCTATGACCGCGCGCCAGGCCCAGACGCACGTGACCACCCGCCATGTGCTGTCGAACCTCAGCGTCGAGCGCGAGGGCGATGACGGCATGGTCGTTCGCTCGCTTTTGACCTTGTTCCGCTCGGACGATGAGAGCCGCGTGAGCACGGTAGCTTCTGTCGCTGATGTGACGGACCGCCTGAGGCGGGACGGAGAGAACTGGAAAATCGCCAGCCGCCTCGTCAGCCCAGTATTCAACCGCTCTTGAGCTGAGCAAAACCTGGTGAGGCGCGAACCTGCCGGTTGAGCCGTCGCGGAACGGGGCCGTCTGCCCGGACATTACCACAGAAAGACAATCATCATGTTCGATTTGAACGGCAAGAGCATCGTCATCACCGGCGCTGGCTCGGGGATCGGCGAAGCGACGGCGCAGCGCCTGCAGCGTGCGGGCGCGCACGTGCTCGTGGGCGACATCTCGGATGTGGGCAATACAGTCCGCGGGTGGGGTTGCGAGTTCCGCCGCACCGACGTGTCCGACGAGGCGCAGATGGCCGCGCTGCTCGACGAAGCGGTCGACCGCTTCGGCAAGCTCGACGTGCTGGTCAACAACGCCGCGATTGCCAACACCCACGCCGTCGCCGAAGCCGATCTCGAGCGAGCGAACCGCTACTATCGCGTCAACGCGCTGAGCGTTCTTGCCGGCATCCGGGAGGCAGCCAAGCGCATGACCGCAGGCGGCTCTATCGTTTCGATTGCGTCTTTGTCGGCGGTGCGCGGCACGCCGGGCTGGGCGGAGTACGCCATGTCCAAGGCTGCCATCATCTCTGTAACCCAAACTGCCGCGGTAGAACTGGGCCCGCAAGGCCTGCGCGTCAACGCGGTGTGTCCGGGCGGCGTGCGTACACCGTTGGCAGTCGAAGTGAACGGCGATGCACTGGACAAGGCGATGCTTGCGCTGGCGCCGCTCGGCCGCATCGGCAAGCCCGAGGAGATCGCCGCCATGATTCACTTCCTGGCGAGCGACGATGCGAGCTACGTGACCGGTCAAGCCTACGCTGTCGATGGCGGGTGGGGCGTCGGAACTACCCTGGCAACGCTGGGCTTGGCGCTAGCTTGAGCCTGACGTGATCGGGCACGGGGGTGAAGCCCCCGTGCCCAATACTCATTCCGCGCGCACGACGTTCTCGATTGCGCCGATGCCATCGATCTCCACGCGCACGACGTCGCCCTCTTTCAGCCACCTTGGCGGCTGCATGACCGCGCCAACGCCCGATGGTGTGCCGGTGAACACGATGTCACCCGGCTCCAGCGTCATGACCTTTGAGAGGTATTCGACCTGGTCGTAGCAATCGAAGATGAAGTGGTGGGTGTTCGAGCTCTGCCTCTTCTCGCCGTTGACGAGGCAGCGGATGTCGAGGTTGTGCGGATCGACTTCGTCGGCGGTGACGATCCAGGGACCGATCGGCGCGTGCGAATCGAACGACTTGCCGATCATCACCTGGGTGGTCTTAAATTGCCAGTCGCGCACAGACACGTCGTTGCCGCACATGAAGCCGAAGATTGCCTCCTTGGCCTGTTCGCGCGTGGCGTGGCGGATTCGCTTGCCGATCACGAAGACCAGCTCTGCCTCGTAATCGAGCGCAGAAGACACCTTCGGCAGTTCAATTCGCCCGAATGGGTCGTTGATGCAAGTGCCCTGCTTGCAGAACCAGAACTGCTCGGCGGGTAGCTCCATGTCGGCTTCCGCGGCATGATCGGCATAGTTGAGGCCAAGTGCCAGGATCTTGCCTGGTCGAGGCAGCGGTGCGAGCAGCGTGACCTCATCCAGCTGGTGATCGGCCGCGCGTCCGGCAAGCGCGGCCACGCCTCCCGACAGACTGCTCCAGTTCTCGATCAGCTCGCTTGGTGACGAAGGTGCCTCAGGCAAGTGCGCCAGATCGATGATGCCGTCGTTGATGATGAGGCCGAGGCGAACCTCTCCCTGCGTCGTGGAGTAGCGCGCGATCTTCATGGCGGATCCTCGTCCAAACTTCGTCCGCGGCGAGCATAGACCGGATTATCGGTATTGCGCAAATGGTCAGTTAGGAATAGCGTCCGACCGAGCTGGCCATGCGACTGGGCCGGCGATGGGAGAGACACTTTTCGCCGCCATCATGCCGTCGGGGACCATAGTCGGTCCGCTCGGCCTCGCGTGAGAACGAACGGGCTGCGTCTTCATCACCTCTGGTCGCGTGACTGTCGGGGCAACGATGCGATGAGTCGCGTTTGGGGTTGTCCTGCGAAGGGGCTGCGGAACGCTTGGGAGATGCTGCATGGCAAGACTTGAAGGTAAGATCGCGCTCGTTACTGGAGGCGGTTCGGGGATCGGCAGGGCCTGCGCCAAGCGGATGGCCTCGGAAGGCGCGGTCGTCACAATCGCCGACATCAATGACGAGGGCGCGAACGCTGTCGTCGCAGAGATCGCCGCCGCGGGTGGGCAGGCCTATGCCGTTCACTGCGACATCACCAACGAGCAAAGCATTCGCGAAGCCGTTGAGGGTGCGGCGGCTCGCAGCGGCCGCCTCGACATCGTGCACAATAATGCGGCCTTCGTGACGCCTGAAGTGTTCGCGCAGGATATCGACATCCTTACGCTCTCAACCGAGAACTGGGACGCGGTGATGCAGGGAACCTTGCGTGGCACTATGCTGGGCTGCCGCTACGCCGTAATCGAAATGCTCAAGAACGGCGGCGGCAGCATCATCAACACCTCGTCGATGTACGGCATGAGCGCGTTCAACCGGCAGGTAAGTTATGGCGTGTCCAAGGGCGCCATCAACACACTGACGCAGTACGTGGCAACGCGCTTTGGCCGCAAGGGTATCCGCTGCAACGCAGTTGCGCCCTCGATGATCGACACGCCCCTGTTGCGGTCGGTAATCCCGCAGGAATTGCTCGACGCCAATCTCGAGGCAACGCTGACTCCGTTCCTGGGCACCGTGGATGACGTCGCCGCCAGTGTCGCGTTCCTCGCGTCTGACGACGCACGCTACCTGACCGGGCAGATCTTGCGCGTCGATGGCGGCACCACGGCGCACTTGCCCACTTACGCCGACGCGCGACGCTTCTTCGGGGACGATTGATCTCGCCGCACACGCCTCACCAAAATTTTCATCCAGGAGACTTGGATGTTCGATAACACTGAACTTGCCGATCCGGCCATGGCGATCGACCTCGTGCATGATGGGCGCCACCGCCTTTCCGATCGGCCGCTCGCGCGAGAAGCCAGCGCCTACATCGTGGTCCTTCCCGAGCACCAGCTGGCCTTCTTCACTTACACTTACGTCTCCGGCCAAGGCGTGGCGGGCGCCAAGATCGCGATCTTCGGCCCGGGGGTCGAAGGCGGCACCCTTTACGAGAAGATGGAGGATCGCGCGGTCGCCGAGTCCGACAACTTCGACGCTTGGCACATCGGTGCCTTCAGCATGGAGCAGGACCTCGCGTTCGATCGCGCACGCATTCGCTGGGACACCGAGACGATCTCGCTCGACTATACCTTCGAGGCAACGCACCCGCCGTACTCCTATGCCGGCGATCCGAAGGGGTGCCCGAGCTTCTGCGCTGACGACCGCATCGAGCAGAGCGGCCGAGTGAGGGGGCATTTGCGGTTCCAGGATAAAACCATTGAGCTGGACTGCACCGGCCACCGCGATCACAGCTGGGGCACGCGCGACTGGATGGCGATGCAGCACTACGAGTGGTTCCTGGCGCAGGTGGGCGAGGATGTCTCTATCCACTTTTGGCAGCTTCAGGCGCTTGGCCGGGTCGAGCTGCGCGGCTACGTCTACAAGGACGGGCTCATGGCTTGCATCGAGGACATGGACCTCAACGTCGACTTCGACGAACAGTGGTTCCACTGGTCCTACCAGGCCACGATCACGGATACCGAAGGACGTGAGACCAAGCTGGACGGCAAGGTCTTCGGCCACACTCTGCTCGACTCGCATCCGGAGCTGAAACTGCACGAGGGGCCCGGCGAGTGCGCCGTCGACGGGCGACCCGGCGTTGGCTGGCTCGAGTGCGCCTGGCCGACTGCCTACCTCAATCACATCCGGGCCAATGGTCCTTATGAAACCACGAGGCGATGACATGATCCCCTACGACGACATGGAGCCCGCTTGCGCCCGGCTCATCGCCGACCGCATTCGCAAGCGGCCGCAGCCGCCATACAGCGCTCGCAATACCGCCGAAGTGGCCGAGCGGCTCGAACGATTTCTGGCGCAGCATCAGCCTGGTGCCCGGGTTTCTGGTGTCGCGCGCATGGGCGGAGGCGCTTCGAAGGAGCAGTTTGTCTTCACGCTGGACCGCGATGGTGCTCCGAGCCAGCGCTATGTATTGCGAATGGACCCTGCCGAGGCGATCACCGAGACCGACCGACGCCGCGAACACGACATCCTCCGCGCGGTGCAGGGCTTGATCCCAGCGCCGCTCCCCGTCTGGCTGGACCAGGAAGGGGACGCTTTCGGCCAGCCCGCGGTGATCATGGAGTTCGTGGGCGGCGTAACGAAACCGTCCAACGCTGCAGCGAAAGCCACCGGCGTCGGCACGTGGCTCGGCGATCCGCTCCGTACGCAGATCGGCCCGCAGTTCGTCGACCACCTTGTCAGCCTGCACGGGCTGAAGTGGGACGTGCCCGGGCTGGCAAGCTTCCAGGCGCCCACGGCCGATCCCCAGCAGGCCGCGCGCTGGACGCTAAACTATTGGCGCGCTCTGTGGGCTACCGACAAGGTCGAGGATCGGCCGATCATGAGCTACGCCGAGCAATGGCTGATCGAAAACATGCCGTCCTGCGACGAGTTGGTCATGATCCATGGCGACTATCGTACCGGCAACTACCTCTTCGATGAGAGCACCGGTCGGATCACGGCGGTGCTCGATTGGGAACTCGCCCGGATCGGCGACTTTCACGAGGATCTCGCCTACACGCTGGTCCAGGTTTTCGGCACGTGGGACGATGGCCTGTTCCGCGTGAGCGACCTCTATCCACGCGAAGAGTTTATCGCCGCCTACGAGAAGGCTTCGGGCCGGACTGTCAACCGACGCACACTGCACTGGTATGACGTGCTCAGTGCCTTCAAGATCTACGTTGTGGTCGCCGCGAGCGGCCTGTCGGCGGCGCGCGCCGCCCATAATCATCAGGATGTCCTGCTGTCGTTCGTCGCCTCAATCGGACCCATGTTCGCCGACGACATGCATCGCCTGCTTTGCATGGAGGAATTCGCATGACGCCGACGATCGATGAACGACTTGCCAGCGTCATCCGTTCGCTGACTGACGTGATCCTGCCTTCTCTTCCTGGCGATGCAGGCATGGCTCAGGAGCAACTGCACATGTGCGTGGGTCACCTAGGCATTCTGCGCAGCCAGATCGACGGCGCGGCTGCTTACGAGGCCGAGGAACTGGGTGATGCCAGGCAGCTGGCGGAAGCGTTGGTGGCAATCGAAGGGCTTGGTGCCGCGGTCAGCGACGCGCGCGAGGCGCTTGCCGCCCTGTGCCGTCAGGCTGACGGTGATCCGCGCGCGCATCGCTTGGCGCTGAACTCCGCCATCGACGAGCTTGTCGCTGCGGCTGGCGAGGAAGGGGACGCGGCGGTGATGTCGCCAATCCGCCAGGTCATCCTGCGCTTCGAAGGGGCGCGCATCGCCAAGGACCGCCGTTGGTTCGCGCCGTTTGGTTTCGACACCATCGAAGCTTGAAGCACGAACATTCCAGACGAGACAGGAGACTACCATGGCGCAAGCCAAGACGATCATCAGTTGCGCCATCACCGGCTCCATTCATACGCCTTCGATGTCGCCATACCTGCCCGTTACTGCGGAGCAGATCGCGCAGAGCGCGCTGGAGGCAGCAGAGGCCGGCGCCGCGATCGTCCATCTTCACGCGCGTGATCCGCAGGACGGTCGCCCGGTGCACACGCCCGAGGACTTCGAGCCCTTTCTGAAGGTCATCAAGCAATCGAGCGACGTGGTGGTCAACATCACCACGGGCGCCTCGCCCTACATGCCCGTCGAGTACCGGGTGAAGCCGGCCGAGACCTGGAAGCCCGAAGTGGCCAGCCTCAACATGGGCTCGATGAATTTCGGCCTGTTCCCGATGCTCAAGCGCAGCCGCGAATGGAAGCACGACTGGGAGCCCGAGATGCTGGAGGCGAGCCATGACCTCGTCTTCCGCAACAGCTTCAAGGACATCCGTTATGCAATGGAGACGCTGAACGCGACGGGCACACGCTACGAATTCGAGTGCTACGACACCAGCCACCTCTACAACCTGCACTACTTCTGGAAGGAGGGCCTGGTTCAAGGCCCGCTGTTCATCCAGACCTGCTTCGGCCTGCTCGGCGGCATCGGCGCCCATCCCGAGGATGTGATGCACATGAAGCGCACCGCCGACCGCCTGTTTGGCGACGAGTACCGCTGGTCCGTGCTGGCGGCGGGCGTCAACCAGATGAAGGTCGCCGCGATGGCTGCCAGCATGGGCGGGCACGTGCGCGTCGGGCTGGAGGACAGCCTGTGGCTCGGCAAGGGCGAGCTTGCCCAGACCAATGCGGCGCAAGTCACCAAGGTGCGCCAGATCATCAAGGGGCTGGGCGGCGAAATCGCGACACCTGCCGAAGCACGCGAGATCTTGGCGCTAAAGGGCGGTGATCAGGTGGGATTCTGAGATCCAATACCCTCTCCCTGGCAGGAGAGGGTAGCGGCCTTACTGCGTCAGAGCTGACGCTGCGGGGAGGATCCAAGAGGGCCTCCTTTTCTGAGCCGGCGAGCACTGTTCCGCTGCGGATCAGCACGATCCCAGGGCATGTGTGACCTCTCGGTTGGCGGAGATGAGCTCGCGTCCAAATGGCCAACAAGCAAGCGCCCCGGGATGACTCCCAGGGCGCCTCTGTTTTCGGACTGCTTGCGCTCAGGCGCAGATGAGAAGCGGCTGCTCGACGATGTCCTTGAAGGCAGCAATGAACCGCGCACCGACAGCGCCGTCGATCACGCGGTGGTCGAAGCTGGCCGTCGCCGCCATGACCGTGGCCAGCTTGATCTCGCCGTCGACGTTCCAGGGCTGGCGGATACCTGCCGCAGTGCCGAGGATCAGGGCCTGGGGCGGATTGATCACCGGGACCATCTCATCCACGCCGAACATACCCAGGTTCGAGATCGAGACTGTGCCGCCGGTATAGTCTTGCGGCGTCAGCTTGCCGTCACGCGCCCGTTGCGCGAGCGCCTTGCTCTGGGCGGCTATTCCGGCGAGTGACAGTCTGCCCACGTCACGCAGCACAGGTGTGATCAGCCCGCCCTCGATCGCCACGGCCATCGAGACATCGACGCGCTCGAAGCGGTAGATCTCGTCGCCGCCGAACTGCACGTTGGCTTCGGGCACTTGATCGAGGGCCAAGGCAAGCGCCTTGATCAGCAGATCGTTGACCGACAGCTTGATGCCACGACCCTCCAACGCCCCGTTCAGCTGCGTCCGCAGCGCCAGGAGAGGATCGAGGTTGCAGCGCACTGTCAGGTAAAAGTGCGGGATCTGTTGCTTGGCATCGGTCAGCCGTCGCGCAATCGTCTTGCGCATGGAGCTGAACTTCTCGCGTGTGAGAGGAACGCCCGCAGGGGGCTCGACCGAGATCGTGCGGGCCAGTGGAGCTTCGGCAGTGGGTGCCGTAGCCCGGGCGGCACGAACGATCGACGCAGGGATGCCAAGGTCCGCCTTGACAATCTTGCCGCGAGGGCCGCTGCCCGAAATGGCCGAGAGGTCGACGCCCTTCATCGCGGCGATGCGGGTCGCGAGGGGAGTGGCGCGGGTCTCGTCGAACGTCGGGCGCTCTCCGGTCGCAGCGGTGGTCGGCGGCGGGGCCGCCGCAGGAGGCGAGCTGACCTTCTGCGTCTCGGACCCAGGCAGCGCATCTGGATATGGTAGCGCCTCGGCAGGTTCAGCAGGCTCCAGAACGGCAGGAGCATCGGCTGCAGGCGCCCGCGCCTCAACGCTTTCGTCCACGCCGACCAGCACTGCGATCACCGTGCCGACCTTCACGTCCTCCGAGCCGTCAGGGATGGTAATCTGTGATAGGCGGCCGTCGGCATCGGCTTCCAACTCCATCGTCGCCTTGTCGGTCTCGATCTCGGCGATCATGTCGCCGGCCTTCACGAGGTCGCCCGGGGAAATCAGCCACTTGGCGAGCGTGCCCTTCTCCATGGTCGGGGACAGCGCCGGCATCTTGAGTTCGATGGCCATGGTCTCAGTTCTCCAGGATCAGTTCGGCGACCGCCTCGACGATGGCGTCGGCGTCGATGCGGTAAGTGCGGTAGAGATCGGGAATGTCACCGGTCTGGCCGAAGGTGTCGGTGCCGAGCGGGCTAACTCGATTGCCCTTAACCCCGCCAAGCCAGGACAACGCCGCGGGCGAGCCATCGAGTACCGTGACGAGCGCCGCGTCCGGAGCGAGCCGGCCAAGCAGCGTCTCGGCATGGCACGGCGTCGGAGACGCACCTTTCCAGCGCGCGGCATGGCGGGCCGACCAGCCGCGGTGAAGCACGTCGGGCGAGGTTACGTTGAGGAGGCCGAGCCCCGGCACGTCGCCAATCATCGACTCCCATGCGGCGAGTGCCTCGGGAGCAACAGCACCGGTGAAGACGATTGCCGCTTCGGCATCCGGGCCGGGCTCACGGAGCCAGTAGCCGCCCGCCAGCGCATCGGCCTGCCACGCATCGTCAGCGCGCTTGGCTTGCGGGATCGAGCGGGTCGACAAGCGGAGGTAAACGGAACTGCCGTCCTGCTGCTGCATGTAGTCGAACGCCCAGCGCATCATGATCGCCACTTCGTCAGCGAAGGCCGGCTCGAAGTAGGTCAGCTTGGGCTGGCCCATGGCGATCAGAGGCGGGTTGATCGACTGGTGCGCACCGCCTTCGCCGGCCAGCGTGATGCCCGAGGGCGTGCCGACCAGGAGGAAGCGGGAGTCCTGGTAGCACCCGTAGTTCAGCGCATCGAGGCCGCGTGCAATGAAGGGATCATAGACCGTTCCCACCGGCAGCAGCCGCGTGCCGAAGTGCGAAGCGGCAAGTCCCAGCGAGGTCAGCATCAGGAAAAAGTTGTTCTCGGCAATGCCCAGCTCGATGTGCTGCCCGGCCGCGTGCTGGATCCACTTCTGCGCCGAGGGGATCTTGGCGTGCTGGAAGACGTCGTGCAGCTCCTGGCGGCGGAACAACCCGCGCTGGTTGACGAAGGCGCCCAGATTGGTGGTCTGTGTGACGTCGGGCGCCGTGGTGACGAGGCGGTCGGCCAGCGGCTCGCCTGACTTGGCGAGATCGAGCATCACGCGCCCGAACGCGGCCTGGGTCGAAAGCTCGTCGCCGGTCGGAACGGGGAAGGATGCGGGCACCGGCACTTGCGCGGCGTCGGGCTCCCGGAGCTTGCGGGCGATCGGTGTTTGCTCGAGGAACGCCTGCAACTGAGCGACGGCATTGGCGCCGACGCCGGCCCACTTGTCCCATTCCTGACCGGCGGCGATGCCCATGTCGTCGCGCAACTTTTCGATCTGCGGACCATTCATGCTGCCCGAGTGGTTGTCCTTGTGGCCAGCCAGCGGCGTGCCATAGCCCTTGACGGTGTAGGCGATGAACAGCGTCGGCCGATCATCGTCGGCGGTTGCGAACGCCTCCATCAAGGTCTCGATGCAGTGGCCGCCAAGGTTAGTCATCAGCTTGGCGAGGCCATCGTCATCGAAGCTGGCAAGCAGCTTGGCGACCTGCGGCTTGCCGCCGATGTCCGTCGTGAGGCGCGCGCGCCACGCGGCGCCGCCCTGGTAGGTGAGCACCGCGAACTCGGCGTTGGGGCAATTGTCGATCCACTCACGGAGCGCCTCGCCGCCAGGGCGCGCGAATACATCGCGCTGCAGCTTGCCGTACTTCAGTGTCAGAACGCGCCAGCCGCAGGTCTCGAAGATGTCGTCGAAGCGGCGAAACATGCGGTCGGCAGTAGTCGCATCGAGCGACTGGCGGTTATAGTCGACGATCCACCAGCAATTGCGAAGATCGTGCTTGTAGCCCTCGATGAGGCACTCGTAAATATTGCCCTCATCGAGCTCGGCATCGCCCATCAGCGCGATCATGCGGCCGGTGTCCGCCTCGTCGAGGCGACCATGAGCAACCAGGTAATCCTGGACCAGGCTGCTGAACGCAGTGACTGCCACGCCAAGGCCAACCGAGCCGGTCGAGAAATCGACGGGGATCGTGTCCTTGGTGCGCGAAGGATAACTCTGGACGCCGCCCAGGCCCCGGAAGCGCTGCATCTTGTCGAGCGATTGCTCCCCCAGCAGGTAGTGCATCGCGTGGAGCACCGGCCCGGCATGCGGTTTCACCGCCACCTTATCCTGAGGCCGTAGCGCATGAAAGTAGAGCACCGACATGATCGTCGTGATCGACGCGCAGCTTGCCTGGTGGCCGCCTACTTTGAGGCCGTCGCGCTTCGGGCGGATGTTGTTGGCATTGTGGACCATCCAGGACGATAGCCAGCGAAGGCGGTCTTCCAAGGTTGCCAGGTGCGTGACGAGTTCGCCTTGCGCCTCGTGCCGGACTTCGATTCCCATTACAATGCTTCCTGCCGTTTGCCGCTGTGTACCTCAAAACCCCTTGGCAGGTCCTTGCGCATTTGGTCAGGATCGATACACTGAGCGCAGGATCTGCCGATATTAGTGGGAAGTTTAGCACATAGTGGCCCAGGTGAAGCTAGATGCGCTTGATCGAAAGATCCTTGCGGCATTGCAGCAGAATGGACGGATTACAAATCAGGAGCTTTCCGAGGCAGTCGGACTCTCGCCAAGTCCTTGCCTGCGCCGCCTGCGTCGCTTGGAGGAAAGCGGCGTGATCTCCGGTTACGTGGCTCTAGTCGATCCGGGCAAGGTCGATCAGGCGGTTAGCGCGTTCGTACGGGTTCGTCTTGACCAGCAGGACGATGGTCATCTGACCGCCTTTGAGAAGGCCGTGGCTCAGTTTCCCGAGATCATGGAATGTTACCTGATGACAGGCGATTGTGATTATCAACTCCGTGTACTATCCAGATCGCTCGAGAGTTTCGAAGATTTCCTGAGGTCGAAGCTGACCAAGATCCCCGGCGTGTCTGGTGTAACCACAAGTTTTGCACTGCGGCCGGTTGTCTATAACACAAGAGTTCCCTTGGAGATTGATGGATAGGTCTATACTCAGATAGGGTGAGTGGCTGATCTCCGACTTTTGGCGAAAATTTACAACTTTGTGGTCTGGTCGCCACTCTTAGCGTTGGGCGTTCGACTCCTCAACATGGAGACAAGAATTCAGATGAAGAAGCTCTACCCCGATGCCACCGCCGCGCTGGACGGCCTCTTGCGTGATGGCTTGCTGATCGCGAGCGGCGGCTTCGGTCTTTGCGGACTTCCCGAGCGGCTGCTCGATGCCGTGCGCGACAGCGGCGTCAAGAACCTGACTTTCGCCAGCAACAACGCAGGCATCGACAACGAAGGCATCGGCAAGCTGCTGCGCACCAAGCAGGTCAGCAAGATGATTTCGTCCTACGTGGGCGAGAACAAGGAGTTCGAGCGCCAGTACCTCTCGGGCGAACTGGAGGTGGAGTTCTCACCGCAAGGCACACTGGCCGAGCGGATGCGCGCGGGCGGCGCCGGCATTCCCGGCTTCTACACCAAGACAGGTGTCGGCACCCTGATTGCCGAGGGCAAGGAGACCAAGGTCTTCAACGGTGAGGAATACGTGCTGGAAGAAGGCATCTTCGCCGACCTGGCGCTGGTCAAGGCCTGGAAGGCGGACGAGACCGGTAACGTCGTGTTCCGCAAGACCGCGCGCAACTTCAACGTGCCTGCCGCGACTTGCGGCAAGGTCTGCGTGGTCGAGGTCGAAGAGATCGTGCCGGTCGGCAGCCTCGATCCCGACGCGATCCACTTGCCGGGCGTCTACGTCCAGCGCCTGATCCTGGGCGCGCCCTATGACAAGAAGATCGAGTTCACTACCACACGCGAGAGGGAGACCGCCTGATGAGCTGGAACCGCGACCAGATGGCTGCCCGCGCCGCGCAGGAGCTTGAGGACGGCTTCTACGTGAACCTGGGCATCGGCATCCCGACGCTCGTCGCCAACCATGTGCCTGCGGGCATGACCGTGACCCTCCAGTCCGAGAACGGGATGCTGGGCATCGGCCCGTTCCCCTACGCTGACGAGGTCGACGCCGACCTCATCAACGCGGGCAAGCAGACCGTCAGCGAACTGCCGCACTCGGCCTACTTCGATAGCGCCCAGAGCTTCGCGATGATCCGCGGCGGGCACATCGATCTCGCTGTGCTGGGCGCGATGGAGATCGCCCAGAACGGCGACATCGCCAACTGGATGATCCCGGGCAAGATGATCAAGGGCATGGGCGGCGCCATGGACCTCGTTGCCGGGGTCAAGAAGATCATCGTCGTCATGGAGCACACCGCCAAGGACGGCAGCCCCAAGTTCATCCCCGCGTGCACCCTGCCGCTCACCGGCAAGAACGTCGTCGACATGATCGTCACCGACTTATGCGTCTTCGCCCGGCCCGATCACGCGAGCGCGTTCAAGCTGGTAGAGCTGGCGCCAGGAGTGAGCGCCGAAGAGGTCGCGAGCAAGACCACGGCGAAGTACGAGAGCTGACCCGTACGGGTGCTGCTGACAGGCTCATCAGGCTGGCTCCGCAGGCACCTCGAGCCGCTGCTCGTGCAGGTGGGGCACACAGTTGCCGGGCCGATGCCGCTCCGAACTGCTGTGCAAGTAATCGAAAGTGAGCAGGCGAGCTGTGCCAACGCGGTGATCCGCACGTTGAGAATTCTCCACACGGAGCACCGAAGCGAGCACTTCTTGTCGGCGCCGCGCGGATCGATGCGGTTGCCGACGAACGGATTGCCCTAGCCTTACTATCGCTCGTCGCATCGGGCCTCGGGACGGACGTGCAGTGCCAATGTCATGAGCTCGTTAGTGTCGTTGCCGCGGCGAAGTTCTCGGCCACCACGGCTTTGACCTTCGACCAGGAGGACCCGCTCGGTGGCTAGCGAACTCTATACGGCCATTCCCACAGCTCGCTGGCCTCGCCATTCCTGCTGGCGCGTCCGACGAGTATGTTCATCGGCTCTGTTTTTCGTTCGCACGTCGGTCAGCGTTTGGCCGGTCATGCCCCCCTCAGCCGTCAGGTCCATCTGCCAAAAAAGCTCCACGCAGACGTTCGAGCGCGGAGGCGTTGAGGCCGCCATCGCGAAGGTAGCCTTCAACACTGCCATGCCGCTCGCGGATAGCGTTGAGGGCTGCAGCGATATATGACGGTTTGACCTCTATCAGAGCGTCTACAAGCGCATCATCCCATATCTTCCCGGAAGGCGTGGGATGTTCGCGGACATACTCGCGGAGCCGCTCCATTCCAGGCGCCCCATTCGATCGCATATATTCGTCGACAATCGTCGCGTCGTCGACGCCTAAAACCGAAAGGAGCAGGGCTACGAGCGTGCCCGTCCGGTCCTTTCCTGCGGAGCAGTGAATGAGCGTGCGGCCGCCGCGAAAAGCCATGCGCTCCAGCGCGTTCGCGAAAAGTGGCTTGTAGTTCGCATCGAAGGGGAGGGCGGCGTAGAACTCGCGGTAGGCTGCATCGATCTGCGCCACGCCTTCCCCCGCGGTTCGCATTATATTGAGGTGTGGTGCATCCTCACCGATCTTGCTGGGATGGTAAATCAGGCGTTCGGCGTGCGCCGGCGGCCAAGGCGACACGTGCTTAGTGCGTTCATCAAAGTAGCGCAGATCGACCACCAGATCGAAGTCCATCGCCAGCATCAACTCGCTTGCGTCACGTGCGAGCGACGCGAGGTGGCCGCTGCGATACAGGCACCCCTCCCGCACGTAACGGCCCTCGACGTTCCGACTCCCGCCGAAGTCGCGGAAATTAATGAGCGTGGTCACTACATCTCTCCGATTGGGCGCACCAGTGCGAGCGTGCGGTTTGCTAAGATGCCGCGAGCTAAGCGGTATCGGGATCTCGATCCATTCCTGTCCATTCGCCAGCTCGCAGCCAAGCCGATGCTTGGATGTGGCCAGATGCCTGACACGAGGCTTCGCCCGATGCCGTCGGAGTGTATGTTATGCACGTCTCACAACAGCTTTGGAGAAGCTGCGTCGAGAAGCTATTGAAGTCGCAGGCAGCTTGCATCAGACCTCACACAGCGACGCAGTACGTTGAGTGTTGGGGATGTCCGCGTCGCCGAATAGCATCTCGGTGTGAGCGGAACCGCTAGGGATCATCGGGTAGCAATTTGAAGATTGCGCGACTTCGCACTCTACCAGAACCGGTCCCTCCGTTTGCAACATCTTTTCAATCGTGTCGTCAACCTCACCCGCCTCGCTGAGACGCAAGCCATGCCAGCCAAACGCCTGAGCAAGCGCGACAAAGTCGGGCAATGCCTCGGAGTAACTCGCGGCGTATCGCCCGGCGTAACTGACATCCTGAAGCTGCCTCACCATGCCAAGGCGCCGATTGTTGAGGAGGAAGATCTTGATCGGCAGGCGATACTGGGCCGCTGTGGACAGTTCTTGGATGTTCATAAGCAGTGAGGCTTCTCCTGCGACCTCAACCACGAGAGTGTCCGGATTCCCAATCTGCGCGCCGATGGCTGCTGGCAAGCCGTACCCCATTGTTCCCAATCCGCCGCTTGTCAGCCAGCGGTTTGGTTTGACAAAGCCGAGATACTGCGCGGCCCACATCTGGTGTTGCCCAACTTCGGTGGTCACGATGGCGTCGCGGTCTTTGAGCGCGCGGTTGAGCCTATCCAGAGCGTACTGGGGCAGGATAGGTCCGTCGCCTTGTGCGTAGTCCAGGCACCTTCTGCGGCGCCATACCTCGATCTGGTCTAGCCAACTTTGTTTGTCTGCTGCCGTAATTTGCCGCTGGCGCCACGTGGCGCAAATTGTCTGCAGTGCCTCAGCCGCGTCAGCAACGATGCCGAGCTCGACCAGCACTATTTTCCCTATTGAACTGGGATCGACGTCGATGTGGACCTTGCGGGAGTTAGGGCTGGAGCCATCAAGCCTGCCAGTCACCCGATCGTCGAAGCGTGCACCCACGGCGAGGATGAGGTCCGCCTGGTTCATCGCCATGTTGGCTTCATAGGTGCCGTGCATACCGAGCATACCGAGCCACTGTGGGTGTTCAGCCGGCAACGCGCCGAGGCCCATCAGTGTTGAGGTGACGGGCGCTCCGGACAACTTGGCGAGTTCGCACAGAGCCCGGCTTGCCTGAGGTCCAGCATTGATCAAGCCCCCACCCGTGTAGATAACAGGACGTTTGGCTTGTGCGAGCATCTGGACTGCCCGTCCGAGGTTGCCGGCCGACGCGCTGCTAGGAACCTTGCAGCGCTTTGCTGCCTGTGCTCGAGCCTCCGTTGGCGCGTAGGCGCCCTCCGCAATCTGCACGTCATTCGGTAAATCGATGAGGACCGGCCCGGGTCGACCTGACGAGGCAATTGCGAACGCCTCGGCCACCACACCGTTGAGCTGGTCGGGATGCTTAACTAGGTAGTTATGCTTGGTGCAATGTCGAGTTATGCCGACCGTGTCACACTCCTGGAAGGCGTCTGTCCCAATAAGTTGCGTGGGAACCTGGCCGGAGATGACGACCACGGGGACTGAATCCATGAGCGCATCAGCAAGTCCGGTCACCGTGTTTGTGGCTCCCGGCCCTGACGTCACGAGCACGACTCCGACCTTGCCCGTCGAACGGGCGTAACCCTCTGCAGCGTGGATGGCACCGGCCTCGTGCCGGACAAGAATGTGACGTATCTGGTTTTGTTGAAACAGAGCGTCATAGACCGGGAGGATCGCGCCACCCGGGTAGCCGAAGATCGTGTCAACACCCTCGTCGACGAGCGATTGGATCAAAATGGCCGCGCCGGACATCGTAGATTTCATAGTGCACCTCGGTATTCCTCGCGTTCTAACGCGAAGAGGGCAGGCGAGTCCTTGCGATTAGGACGTTGGGTAGCACCCGTTGAACACGAAACTTGCGCGGGGACGCGTACTGTGCAGCAATCTGCCATAACGGAGAAATGCAGAGCAATGATCCGAGTGCGACGTAGGTTGTGTGTATCGCGCGCACGCCGCCCCACGTTGAATTTCTCGGGAATGAGCGCAACCCTCAGACTAAGCCAGTTCGTGAACCGGTCAGAGTCGCTCGCGGATCATTTCACCGTCTCGGATGCCCGTCACACTGACGATCGGGGAGCGTGCCTCCACGCGGTACCCCCTGCGCGTGGAGCCAACCGAAAAGTAGCTGGCCCATCTGCGCAGCGCCCGGCTGATCTTGCCCACCAGCACTGTAGCGTCCTGCCATGTAGACCTTCGCTCGGTGAGCATGTGGATGGTCTCCACCGTAGGCGGTGTTCTTATCATCTTTGAAGAATTCTATGCCGCGCACGAGAATGCTACGTCTCGGCGCAAGCGGGGGCGCATCCTTAAGCTGATCCTCTACGACAGCCATGCACGCGGTGGCTGGGTCGACGAGCCGCATACGGCGACGGGCTACGTCTCCGACTTCGACCTACTTGTCATCGTCGACCAGAAGGAGCTTACCGATAGGGCCGCCTACTGGACCGCGACCGAGCAGCGTCTTATCGAGGAGAAGCTTGTCGAGCGTCTGCGCACGCCGGTCAATTTCGTGGTGCACTCCTGGCAGGAAGTAGGCGACGGCTCGCACACGGAAGATTCTTCTTCCTCGACATCGCACGTGATGGTGTCGTGCTGCAGAAGGTCGACGACAGGACGTTCCCGAGCCGAAGCCCGAAACTCCAAAGCGGGCGCTTGCGATGGCGCGGGAGTACTTCGACGAATGTTTTCCGAGCGCGGCGGAGTTCCTTTAAAACTACCTTTTTAATCTGTCGAAGGGACGGCACAACAGTTCTGCCTTCCGGCTCCAACAGTCGGCCGAGCGCTTGTACCATAGCGTGCTGCTGGTCAGCACCTTTTACACGCCACACAACCACAATCTGGCGTTTCTACGCATACAGGCCGAGCGGTTGGACATGCGCTTGGTGTACGCATGGCCTCGTGAGACCCGGCGCGAGCGTGCCATGTTTGAGAGGCTCAAGGATGCGTACGTCGAGGCGCGCTACTCCAAGCACTATCAGATCAGCGCGGACGAGCTTACTTGGCTCGGCGAACGCGTGGAGGAGCTCGGCCGCGTAGTCCTCGCCATCCGCTCTGAGTGCATCGCCGAGCTGGACGCTACTGCGCGGCGAGCTGGTTAGCTGTTCGACATTGCAGCCAGGAAGAGCAATGGCCCTCCTGCACCCTACCGGATCGCCGGAACGCAAAGCGTAGTAGATCAGCTGGATTGGAGACAGGTCAATCCTGTAAGAGCGAAAGGGAGTGTTTCTGTCGCTGCGGCATCGAGCGTTTGGCGAGGTACAGGGCAGGGTACCGTCGGGCAGTATCGGCTTCGCGCACTCGTTAGATCAATTGTTTGCGTTGCCAAGTCGACGGAGGCCGCAGATTTGACGCCGAGCACCGTCAAAGTAAGGCGCATGCCGACGATTGTCGCTACGAAAGTGGCACGTTCTTTAACCTGTCTCGCCTTGCCGCTGCCAGTGGTCACTGCGGTATGAGCATTGGCGCAGCTCGCGAGGATGGCTGAAGTAGAGAAGATACTTTCATCCTATATCGAGTATGTGTCTCGCGAGCACCGTGCGCTGGATCTCGCTTGAGCCGCCGGCAATCGTGAGAACCCTGTTGTTCAAGTAGCGCCGAGTTGATGATAGTGCCTTGTGATTCGTGTCTCTGGTGATGACTTCGTCATCACGGAAGTGATCAGGCAGATCGACAACAGCGAAAGATCCGAGCGTTTGCATCACAAGCTCGTCGACTTCTTGCCCTGCCTCGCTCCAAAGCAGCTTGAGAACGGAAGCGGTCATCTCTTGTGATGCCGCGACCCGTGCTGGACTGTATACCCGGTGCACTTCGATGAGGCGAATGGCAAGGCAGCGAACCTCCAACTGAGCAAACGATGTCCGAAAAAGGGGATCATCCCACATCGATCCGTCACTAGCGTTAGGCTGTGACTCGGCGATGCTGCGCAGCCGGGCGAGTTCGCGCACCAGCGTCGGTACCTGATGTCCGACGCCGCGCTCGTGCTCAAGGAGGTACATGGCGACCTCCCAGCCTTCGTTCTCGTCACCGACAAGGTTCGTTACCGGCACCAGCACATCGTCGAAGAAGACCTGGTTGACTTCGTGATCGCCCGAAATCGAGATGATGGGCCGCACTTCGATGCCAGGGCTGTCGAGCGGCACAAGAAGGAAGCTGATTCCTCGATGCCGCGCGGCTTGGGTGTCCGTACGTGCGAGCACGAAGATCCAGTTGGCGAACTGAGCAAATGTGGTCCAGATCTTCGAGCCATTGAGTCGGTAGTGCTCACCGTCGCGAGCAGCACGCAACTGCAGGCCCGCAAGGTCAGAGCCGGCGCCCGGTTCGGAGTAACCCTGGCACCAAAAGTCGTCTCCAGTAAGGATGCGGGGCAAGAACCGCGCCTTCTGTTCGGCCGTCCCGAAACGCATGAGCACCGGCGCGAGCATCTGCAACCCCATGGCAGGCAGTCGTGGTGCACCCGCGAGCGCCATCTCCTGTTCGAACGCCTGCCGTTCGCGAGGGCTCCAGCCAGTGCCGCCTTGTTCCTTCGGCCATCCCGGCGCGACCCAGCCCTTGGTGGCGAGCCGCCGTTGCCACGCGGTGCTGACGTGAGGAGGAGAAAACGCACCGGTCTCCAGGTCCGCTTGCCACGCGAGTTCTGAAGTGAGTTCTTTTGCCAGGAAGGCGCGCACTTCGGCACGCAGCGCTTCGGCACCGGCATTTACCGCTTGCAGTCTGCCAAGGAGGTCGTGGTGCGTGTCGGGCAAGGTCGCCCCCACGCACAAAGCCACCTCCGATAGACTGCCTTGGCTGTCACGACCCTCGCGCTGGAGCACTGTGGCGCGTCGAAAAAGGCGTGCGACCGGCGTCTCAATCATCATCCCCACGGCGCCGTGGATTTGCACGGCGTCTCTCGCCACCCGGTTCAGTTCGGTGGAGGCGGAGTAGCGGGCCGCCGCGACCAGAAGAGGGCGGCGGTCAAGGTCGCGAGCGAGCCCTTGAACGGCGGCTTCGGTAAGCGCTTCGGCCTGTTCGAGGGCAATGTACAAGTCGACGAGGCGATGGCGCAGGACTTGGAAGTCTGCCAATCGCTTGCCGAATTGCTTGCGCTGGCGCGCGTAGTCGGCGGTAGTGCGGAGCATTGCGCGCATGAGGCCCAGGCTTTCGCAGCAGCGACCTGCCTCCCCGTCGAGCAGCAGCGCGCTCAAGGCGGCGGCGTTGCTAGCGATCCGGTCTTCCCGGCCGAGATGTACGCCGTCGAGCAGTACGTCTGCACACGGGGCGCCATCGATCGCATCGTAGCTAGAGAGAGTGACACCTGCGCGGTCGGCGGGCACCAGGAACAGACCAGGTCCATCTGAATCTTCAGAATGGGCGGACACGAGCAGGTATCGAGCGATCGGAGCGAAACGGACCCCGCACTTTAAGCCCGTCAATCGCCAACCAGCATCATCTGCCTGAGCAACCGTCCGCAGCGGCCCAGCGCGTCCCCGCAATCCGCGTTCGTCGTGCGCGACGGCTACGATCTCATCGCCTTTGCCGATCGCCAGTAGCAGGTTGTCGTGTCGGTTTTCGTCCGCTCTGAGCAAAGCGCGGCCGGCCATGACGACCGTATCCAAGTATGGCGTCGCAAGGCCATGCTCACCCAATTTTTCGAGCACGATAGCGGCATCGAACATGCCACCCCCAGTCCCACCGAGCGGCTCGGGGAAGGGCGCTGCGAGCACCCCGAGTTCGCTGCCCAGGGCCCTCCAAAAGTCGCCGGCCCAAGGCTGACCGGGCGAGGTGGTATCACCCAGGAAGCGGCCCAGCATGGCAGCAAGGAGGTCCTGCTCCTCCGTTCGCTCGAACAGGTCCATGTCGAAGAGTTCAGGTGGCAGGATCGGCCATGAGCGCATCCAAAACTTCGTTCCAGTGCTGGATGATCATTTCCTGGTACTTGCCCAAGGTGGAAAAGGCCCGGTCTGCGGGGGCGGCGTGCATGCCGCGCTGGATCAGCGGCATGTTGGTCATGTCCTGATCGAAGATGGTGCCCAGAAGCCCAAAAGCAGGCACCTTGTCCTCTATGCGCTCCTCGGGGCCGACTTCAACCGCGGGCGAGGAGGGGGGGCGTGGCGCGCCCTCTGCAATCGGACGCAGCAATCGTACCTCGAAGAACGAGAGCTCCGGGTCGCTCGGGTGTGGAGTAAACTGGTATGTGAACGGCAGCGATTCTGCGAGCCAGAACACCGCGTGCGGGAACATGAAGTAGAGCAGGCTGTCCAGCATGACCCCGTCGGTTGCGTGCCGCTCGCGTCCATAGGTCGCCTGATACGCCTGGCGGTGCCACTCGCCAATCTGGGCCCGCACGTCGCCTTGTGGATCGAGTTCGGGTTGGGGAAACTCGGGATAATGCCAGCCGCCGGTCACCATCGCATAGACTTGTGCCGCCTCGATCGCGCTGGCTTCGGATGGCGCATGCATGCTGGGCACGGCCGATGGTGTGGTTTGCCGCGCTACGTGGCCGGTCCCGGTTTCCCATAAATCGTACTGGGTCTGGCTATCGCCATTGTACGGCACGCCCTGCGGGTGCGTCGCATAGACGTGGTAGGATTCCATGAAGGCTTCCTGCGCCACTTTCCAGTTGGCCTTGACCAGCTTGCGGAAGCGTGCGGCGGTGTAACGGTTATCCAATCCGAACTTGGCGAAATGCTCCGGCATAACACTCAGCGCCTCGACGAGCGGGGGCGCATCCGCATCGGCATTGATGAACAGGAACCCACCCCAGCTCTCGATACGCGCCTCGCGCAGGCCGCCGTTGAGCGGTGTGATCTCGGGGAAATCCCAATGGCTTGGGATGCCTTTCAGTTTTCCCGAGGTGTGCCACTCCCAGCCGTGGTAGGGGCAGCGGATGGTGGCAGCGTTCTGATGTTCGTTGCACAGACGGGTACCGCGGTGGGGGCACGAGTTATAGAATGCCTTGAATGCATCTGCCTCGGTGCGCACGAGAACGAACGACAGCGGTCCGCAATCGAAAGGCACGCGATCGCCCACCTCGGGAATGTCCTCCTCGCGTGCGGCGTAGAGCCAGGACCTAGACCAGACCCGCTCGATTTCCTTGTCCATGAAGCTGCGCTCGTAATAGCGCGC
Organism: Novosphingobium sp. 9U; assembly: GCF_902506425.1. Lineage (NCBI taxonomy): Bacteria > Pseudomonadati > Pseudomonadota > Alphaproteobacteria > Sphingomonadales > Sphingomonadaceae > Novosphingobium > Novosphingobium sp. 9U. Next base: position 149,852 of record NZ_LR732488.1, read on the forward strand.
GAAGTCGACATGCGGACGATCAGGCTCGAAATCGCCTACGGCGAGCGTGGCCGGCTCAGCCGGTCGGGAATCTCGCTCCCATAGCGTCTTCACCACGGGACGGTGTTCGTTGCCGTAGCCGCGCTGGAGCTGGCGGCCTGCCGCATTCTTCAGGGTGGTCGGAATCATGGTGCCGGCTTCCTCAGGAAAAGCTGTCGAGTGCGTCGTGATCGTCGATCGACGTGAGCAGGCGTTCGATGAACACCAGGCTGGTCTTCTCGGGCTGCATGGAGGGCATGTTCTGCGCCGGGCACAGCGTCACGGTCCAGAATGCCAAGGCGCTGAACACCTGCTGCCGGCACAGAAGCCGCGCTTCGTCGAACGACGGCGCGCCGACGCCATTCTGGGCAGAACGCTCAAGATAGAGGCGCAGGAGGTCGTCTTCCCAGGCGCGGCGATCCTCAACGGCGAGCGCGGTGGTGACCGCGTACACGAAGTCCCGGCTCCAGTTGCCGATCGACATGATTTGCCAATCGCTCAGGCCCATTGTGCCATCCGGCATTGCGTACCAGTTCTTGAGGTGCACATCGCTGTGCATCAGCGTCTGGGGCAAAGCGGCGTGTGCCCGAACCGAGGCTTCGGTGCAGGGCCAGATCTCGTCGCGCCGCGCGAGCAGGGGGGGCGGCACGCGCTCACCCATGCGGTCGATCGAGCGGCGGCTGGAGTCATCCCACCCGGGCGAGTGGAGCATCAGATTGCCCCAGAACTCGGGCCAGGGACGATAGGGCACTGCTGGAGTGCCCAGCGCCGGGTCCTGATGGAAGGCGGCGTGGAAGTCAGCAAGCAGGGTGACCATGGACTCGGCACGCGCCCGGTCGATGACTGTGCTCTCGTCGCAAAACGCGACCTTGTCGGACAAGTCCTCGAACACGACCGCGTAGGCGAAGCTCTCCTCATCGAAACCGGCGAACAGCGCTCGGGGAGCCTCGATTGGCAGCTTGGCGCGCAAGTTGTTGAAGAAGAACACCTCAGCCTGGGCCGTGCCGGCGGCACCGAGCATGATGCGGTTGAGCAGCTGATCGGCGACCTTGCAGAACAGTCGTTCGGGCAAACGGGCCGCGCGTCCGGCCTCGTTGTAGCGCAGTTCGATGTGCCGGCGGTTGGTCGAGCCGTCGTCCCGTTCGCCGAGCACGATGTGCTCGACCTTCGCACCTGGCGTGTTGCGGCACAACACCGCGGTGAACCACGCCGGCGTCATCGACTCCGAACTCCAAGGGATGTCAGTTGCGGTGAGTGCGGACGGCGGGCTCGCGGCATCGCGCTCGTAAGCGCGAGTGATGGTGTCGACGATATCCTTCACGCCGGTGCTCCTTGCGTGGTTGCAGGCAAGCCGAATGCATTGCGCACCGCATGGGTGTCCCAGTAGAGCGGTCGCCAATCGAAGATCTGGCCATCGTGGAAGCGAAAGACCTCGGTGCAGGGAGCCTCGTAGGGTGCACCGGTGGCGGCCGACCGGGCAGAGACCTGCATGCATGCAACCACGAGGTCGCCCGCGGCGGTCAGTTCGGTAATCGTCACGTGCATCTTGGCCCAGGCAACCATGACCTGCTCGAAGCCGGCGAGCGTCTCATCCAAGCCTTTGGTGTCCATCGCATAGGGCAGCGACGGAGCCTGATGCAGGCTGACAGAAGGGTGGAGCAGCGCCATGAAGCGCTCCATCTTGCCTTCGGCGATGTCCTGATATGCTTCAAGCAGGCTGGCGCGATTGGCGCGCGCGGTCTCATCCATGCCGTTCTGACTGGCGAGATCGACTGCCAGTCGGAAGCCGGCGTCGCTGTCGTTGTCCATGGCCTGCCTCTCCGTCACGTCACGTGTTCATCGTCGCAAAGGCGCCGGCGGCGAAGTCCTCTGGAAAGGCCGAGCGTCGCAGGTGATTGCCGCCGTCGACCGGCAGCAGTGCGCCAGTGACGAAGCACTCGGGCGAGGCCAGCCAGAGGCAGGCCGCGGCGATGTCGTCGGCGGTCGCCCCGCGTTTTAGCGGCACTTCCTTGAGGATCGCCTCGAGCACCCCTGGGGCAGCGCGGAACGGCTCGGTCATCGGCGATTCGATAAGTGCCGGAACCACGCCGTTGACGCGGATCTGCTTGGCGCCGAACTCGAGCGCGGCGTAGCGGATCATGGTGTTCGTTGCCGCCTTGGCGCAGGCATAGGCAATCTGCTCGGGGACGACGTGGGTCGAGGCAATCGAGGAGATGACGCTTATCGCACCACCCAAGGACATATTCGCCGCAACGTCGCGCACGAAGCAGAACGGCCCGATGTAGTTGACACCCATCGCCTGGATCAGCTGTTCGGGCGCGATCGCCTCCATCGTGCCGGCAAGCGGCCAACCGGCGGCGTAGATGCCGATGTCGATCGGGCCGAGCAGTTCGACGCTGCGTGCAACCAGGTGTGCGATCTGCGCGGGATCAGCGGCGTCGCAGGGGACTGCATGGCCGCCGATGCGCTCGGCCAAGCGCGCCAGCTCGGTCGCGTTACGGGCGGCGACAACGACGCGCGCGCCCTCTGCCGCGAGCCGCTCTGCCGTTGCCCAACCCGAGCCTCCTTCCGCAGAAGCGCCGACGACGATTGCCGCCTTGCCCTCGAATCGGCGGCTCACAACACGCCCTCACGCCGTGCCGCTTTGCCGCTATAGCGGTCTTCGACGCCGTCGAGCAGATAGGCGCGGGCAGCAGGCTCGGATAGCCGCTGCGGCGTCCAGCCGTCCGCGTCGTGCATCGAGCGCACTATCTCGGGATCGGAGTAGAGCCCGACAGTGCCGCCGCCGACGAAGAACGTCTCGCCGTTCGCCGGGCGCGAGGCGTCGCTGCACAACCATGCGACGAACTGGCCCACTTGGGCGGGCGGGTTGATCTCGTCGAGATTGACCCAACGATTGCCGTGGATCGGAAAGCCCAGCACGTCCTGCGACGTCGTCAGCGTCTCGAACAGCTTCTCCGAGCCCATGTTGGTCAGGGCACGCGGGCGGATCGCGTTGCAGCGCACGCCATACTGCGCCAGCTCGCGCGCTACCGACTTGGTAAAGGCAACAATGCCCTCCTTGGCGGCGGCATAGTTCGCCATGCCGAGATGACCGAGGCCGGACTCCGAGGCGGTGTTGACGATCACGCCGCTGCGCTGGTCGCGGAAGATCGGCGCAGCGTGGCGCGTCGTGGCGAAGTGGCCGGTGAGGTGGACGGCGATGACCGAGTGCCACTCCTCCTCTGTCATTTCCGCGATCGACGCCGGCCGGGCAAACCCGGCATTGTTGACGAGAATGTCGAGGCGGCCGAATGCATCGAGCGCGGCCTCGACAATGCGGCGCCCGGCATCGAACGAGCCCACATCCTCATGAAAAGCGACCGCTTCTCCGCCAGCCCCGCGGATCATGCGCACAGTCTCGGCGGCGTTGTCCGACCCGCCATCTTGCGGCGCCAAGTCGTTTACCAGCACCCGCGCGCCATGGGTGGCGAGCGCCAGTGCTTCCTCGCGGCCAATGCCCAGCCCCGCGCCGGTGACGATCGCGACTTTGCCTCCAAGCATGACGCATCCTTCCCGCCCTGGTGCCGTTATGGTTCCGCTTTCGACGTTCACCACTTGAGCTCCAGCGTTTCCACTCCGAACACGAAGCCGCCGCGGGTGTGCGGCGGCTCTTGCGGCTCCGCGAGTTCGAAAGGCGGGATGCGTGCGAGCAACTCGCGCATCGCGAGTTGCAGCTCGTAGCGCGCGAGGTTCGCGCCCATGCAGAAGTGCGTGCCAAAGCCGAACGCGGTGTGCCGACCCTGTCGGTCGAACCGGACGGTCTCGGGGGCAGCGAACACCGAGCCGTCCAGGCTCGCGAGGCCAGTCAAAATGGTCACCCAGTCGCCCTTGCGGATCGTCACACCCTCTATCGTCACGTCCTCCTGCGCTTGGCGCGAGATGTGGACGGGAGAATGGCGGCGGAGCAGTTCTTCGATGGCCTCGGGGATCTTCCCGGGGTGCGCTCGCAACTCCGCTTGCACCTCTGGATGCGTGGCGAGGTACTGAAAGTGAAAACCTAGCGAGGCAGTGACGGTGTCGAGCCCGCCAGTGAACAGCACGAAGGCCATGCCCAGCTTATCGTCATCCGACACCGGTGCGCCGTCGATCTCGGCGGTAGCGATGCGGCTGGCGATGTCATGCCGCGGGTTGGCGGCGCGCTCTTTCAGCAGCGCCCGCAAGAATGTCGCGATCGACTGCGCGCCGGCGGCGTTCTCGGCGAGGTCGGACGAATGCAGAAGCTGGCGGACCCACTCCAGGAATGTCTCGCGCGGATGGCCGGCAAGGCCGAAAATCTCGAGGAACACCGAGATCGGGAACGGTATCGCGAACTCCTGCACGAAGTCGCAGCCGCTCTTCGCTGCCAGCGGCTCTATCAGGTCGAGCGCGACGGTGCGGATGCGATCTCCCAAGGCCTCGACTGCCGGTTGCGAGAACCAAGGGTTCATCAGGGCGCGGAACTTCCCGTGATCGGGCGGGTCCATCTCGATCGGGCCGAACCGCCAGGTCTCGCCGATCAGCTGCGAGAACTCGGTCTGGTTGCGCGCCGAGAACAGCTTGGGACGCGAGAGCACCATGCGGATGATCTCGGCACGCGTCGGCAGCCAGCTCTGGCCTTTGAGCGGATTGCACAAGTTATAGACCAGCGGCGGCTCTTCGCCGACCCGGCGTATGAACGCGAAAGGGTCGCGTGCCATCAGCGGGTCGTTGAAGTAGTCGATCCGGCGAATGAGCTCGGGTGGCACGTGGGCGGCCACGGGCCGCCCATGGAAGTCCCTGAGCCCGGGATCAAGGGTCATTGCGGCCTCTCCTGTCACCACTTGTAGCTCGCGCGCACACCGTAGGTGCGCGGCTGCGCTACCGACTCGTTGGCGTTGAACGGTGCGAGCGTCGAGCGGTCCTCGTAGTAGCGCTCATCGGCAAGATTGTTGCCGAAGACGCTAAGTTGCCAGGTTTCGTCGGCTGGGCCGAAGTCGATGCTGGCATTGATCATGGTCACTGCGGGCTGACGGTCGAGCCGAAGCGGGCCACCGGCGCCTGGGAAGAAGTCGTAGCCGTCGGTGTAGCGCACCAAGCCGTTCAGGCCGATCGCATAGGTGTCGCCGATCGGCATAGAGGCATCGAGACCGATGAAGCCAGTCCATTTGGGCGAACGCGGCAGCGGCGATCCCGAGAGATCCTCGAACGACTGGAACAACCCCACCCCCGGATCGAAGTCGACGACCGATGCATCCTCGAATGACTTGTACTTGGCCTTAAGGTAAGAGCCCCCGCCGAAGAACCTCAAGTTCTTGTTGAGCGAATAGCTGCCTTCCAATTCGACGCCGCGCCCGTCGGCTGAGGCGGCGTTCTGCACGACGGTACCCCCCGCGTCGATGTTGGCGACGGATACCTGCACGTCGGTGTACTTGTAGTAGAACGCCGCGAGCGAAAGCCGCAGGCTGCCGTCAGGTGAGCGATACTTCGCGCCAATTTCGTAGTTCTTGATCTTTTCTGGCGCAACGGCGATTTGCGGCGCGAAGGTGGGCGTGTTGTAGCCGCCAGCGCGGAAGCCCTTGTTGAAGCTGGCGTAAAGATTGACCGTGTCGAGGTCGTAGGCGATCACAAAGCGAGGGGTGACACTGCGGAAACTGACAGACTGTTTGAAGCTGGGAGGCGTGACACCGCCGCCGAAGCCGATGACAGCCGCGAGATTGGCATCCACATCAATGTCACGATGATCGTAGCTGTAACGAGCGCCGCCGGTGAGCGACAGGCGCTCGGTCGGGCGCAAGGTCAACTCGGCGAAGGCGGCAGCGGATCGAGTACGGACGTCTTGGCTGGAGAAGGGCTGCTCCCCCACTGCAGCCTCGATCGGAGCAAAGGCGAGGCCATTAGGGTTCGACCGTGCATAGCCAAGGTCATCGAGGAAACTCGCGCCGAACAGCACATCGTACCAGCCATGGGTTTCGGTCGATACGGTGAAATCCTGTGTCCACGTCGTACCGCCGACATCGTTGGCAAAGGCGAACAGCGGAATGTCGGTGCCGTCAGCATCGAGGATCGAGTTGGTGACCTTGAGTTTGCGATAGGCGGTGACGCTGCTGACGTTGAGGCCGTCGAACTTGCCCTCAATGCTCAGATTGACGCTTGTGCCCTTGTTGATGAGGTCTACGTCGACATCGTTGTAGACGGAGTAGGGATCGCTGGTGCTACTGCCACCTAACGCGCATGCAAGGCACCCCGGGGCCGTGAGACGGCCGCGCACGGCGAAGGGATTCTGCAGCTTCTGGCGGTTATGGTCGACGGTGAGTTTGGCGGTGACCTCGCTTGTAGGTTTCCACAGCAGCTTGCCGCGAAGGGCGTATGTGCGATTGCCCTTGGCATCGTCGCCGGTCGCCAGGTTGTGCACCCAGCCGTCGCCGCGGCGATAGCGCCCGGCGAAGCGGACCGCGAGCGTATCGCTCAACGGGAAGTTAGCGACGGCCTCGCCCATCGCCTGTTCGTAGTTACCGTATTCGGCGGTGACATGACCTTCGGTTTCGAAGGTAGGGTCAGCCGAACTCAGCAGAATGACACCGCCGGTGGCATTGCGCCCGTAGAGCGTGCCCTGAGGGCCTTTCAGCACCTGGATTGTGCCGGGATCGAGCAGGTCGAAAATCACGCCCTGCGTACGCTGAAGGTAGGAGCCGTCGACATAGACGGCGACGGGTGATTCAAGCCCGGCCTGAGGATAGCTGGCGCCAATTCCACGGATGTAGCTTTGCGAGAACCCGAGACCTGTATCGAATACCACACTTGGGGTGAGCGCGGCGATCTCGTCCACCGATTTGAGGTTGAGGTCCGTTACGATCTGCGCGGTGACTGCTGTCACTGCCACAGGGACCTTCTCCAAAGCTTCGGCGCGGCGCTGTGCGGTCACGACGATTTCGCCCGGTGCCGAAACGCCATCGGCTGCTTGGGGCGTTCCCGCGTCCTGCGCCTGTGCGAGGGTCCCCACGGCAAGTGCTGCGGCGCCGGCTCCGATTGAAAGCAGGATCTTCTGATAGCCCATGATATGCATCCCCTCCTTACTTTTTATTCGCGGGCAGGGTCGAGAGCCGGGGCTCGCATGACCACGTCAGAGCGAGTCTGACCGCCAATCTGTTATGCTAGCGTACTAATATGCAGCGGATTGTGGCTGTCAACACTATCCTGCGATTTGTCGTTCAAGTTGTTTCGCGCGGGACTTTGCCGGTGATCCGGGAGGGCATGCCGGCGGGATTGCCCTCAATCCCGAACAGCTCGCGATTATGGTAGTGGCAGACCTGGTGCATTTGGAACGCGGCTTCGAGCGCCTGCATCTGCCCCTGGGCGTCGATCGCTGCGTTGACGGCCTGTTTCACTAGCTTTGCCGCAAGGACCGGCTGCGCTGCGATGCGAACCGCCATCTCAAGCGCCGCATCGGGAAGGTCTTTGCGCGAGACCACGCGGTTGACCATGCCCATCTGCTCGGCCTCCCGCGCACTCCAGGCCGCGGCGGTCAGCAGCAACTCCTTGGCTTTGCGGTGGCCCAGCTCCCACGGGTGAGCGAACCATTCGACCCCACATACGCCCATTTCTACGACCGGATCGCAGAAGCGCGCGTCCTCAGCGGCGATGATGATGTCGCACGCCCAAGCAAGGATCAGCCCGCCAGCGACGCAGTTTCCATGGACTTGCGCAATTGTCGGCTTGGCCAGGTTGCGCCATCGAGTGGTGAGCTCAAAGAAAAGCTCCCGCTCGCGCGCGATATAGGCGTGCCCACCCTCTCCATCGAAGCCCGACCAGGTCCCCCGCGCTTCGAAGCGCTCGGCGGGTTCTGCCGAGATCTGCGCGCGCAAGTCATGCCCAGCCGAGAAGTCGGGACCTTCGGCGGCAAGAATGATTGCGCGTATTGAGTCGTCTCGAAGGCAATGGGTGAACGCATCGTCGAGCCGGTACAGCAGATCGAGGTTCTGCGCGTTGCGCGCGCGTGGACGGTCCAGCACAACGCGCGCCACGCCTTGTGCCGGATACTCGATCCGAACTTCCAATGCCGCCGTCATCCTGTTCCCCGTCACCTTGTTGATGCCGCCGAAAGCGAGTGTTCCGCCAATGAGATGGTACGCAAGCTTGCAATCGACGCGGTGAGGCTATACCGCTCTTTTTTGTAAAGCAAGTTGTCCTAACGATAAGGGGCAGTGACAGTGATGGCAGAACGATCCGGCGCTGGGTATGCAACCGGGAAAGCGGAAGGGGCTGATGCGGCTGAGATGGTTGCAGCGACCCAGCAGGCCAAGCGTGACTTGCGCCTCAACTTCCTGATCCAGGATGTCGCGCATCTGCAGCTCAGCTACTTTGACCGGTTCATGCAGCCGCTCGGCATCACTCGCTCTCAGTGGGAAGTCGTGATGTTCGTGTCTCGGCGCGAGGGAGCGAACCAGTCTGAACTCGCCTCCATGCTCGACATGAGCCGCGTCAACCTTGGCTCGTTGCTCGACAAGTTGGAAGCAGGAGGGTTCCTGCGCCGCAAACTACACCCGAACGACGGACGCGCCAAGTGCGTCTACCTGACTGACAAGGGCAACGGCATCGTCGAACAGATCCGGGCCCATCAAGAGGAATACAACGGCATCGTCCTGGCCGACCTCAAGGGGTACGAACGGGACATGATGATCGACCTGCTCAAACGGATGAAGCACGCGATGCAGGAAGCGCCGCAGCAGGCGCTGAACCAGGCCGCCTGAACCATCGGGAACAAATCGAAGGGCAAGCCACGGAGGGGAAGGGTGACCATGACGCAAGTGCAAGCAGGGGCGGTCGGGCCGGATGGCCTGCGCATCGGGCTCGGAACATCGGCGACGATGCCGTTCGGACATGCCGGCATTGGCGACCTCGTGGCGAACCTTACCCTATCAGGTGATCGCGCTGCGCTTGTCGATGCGGCGGGTACGCTGACGTACGCGCAACTGGCAGACAGGCTTGCGCGTGCGAGCCGGGGCTTGCAGGGGCTCGGGATCGGCCCCGGCGCGGTGGTCGCCGCCAGCGCGGCCAACGGTAATGACCTGATCATAGCCTTTCTCGCGGTCCAGCGGCTGGGCGCGCTTTGGGCAGGGGTAAACCGCTTCCTCGCCTCGCCGGAACAACTCGCCCAGCTTGATCTCGTTCGCGCGACGCATCTGCTGGCCGAGCCCTCGGTGATCGAGCGGCTGGCCGCAGCCCGCGCTGATGCAACCTGGCGCAACTGCTCGATCGGCGATCCCGACAGTGATTTCGCCCGCATTGTCGCGCAGGCGGCGCCCGCGCCTATTGGATTGCCGCAAGTGGATGTGCATGCGCCCGCCGCCATCGGCTTTACCAGCGGCACTACTGGTGACCCCAAAGCGGCGGTCCATTCGCAGCATACCATGATGACCTTCGTGAATGGCTGCCTGCACGGCGATCTGGGCGGGCAGTGGCGGCCAGGCCTGGTGCGCAGTCACCCGATTCCGCTGACGATCCTTAACGGCATGATCTATGGACCGATGGTTGCGCTGGCGAGCGGCGGCACCTTTGTGTCGATGGATCGAACCGACGCGGCGGGTATTGCCGATTGGATCGTGCGCGCCGGCGTGCAGACGATCAACTGCACGCCCACAACAGTGCGCGACTGGCTGGTCAAGCCCGAGCTTGCCAACGTGACGCTGCCCTCGCTCGAAGTGGTTGCGGTCGGCGCCGCGCCGATCGAGGATACCATCCGGCAGGTGTTCCTGGATCGCTTCGGTTTCGAGATCGTGGCTGACTACGGCATCAGCGAGTCGCCCTGCAGCATGGCCTCCAGCCGGCCCGAGCATCGCCCCCCTGAGAACAGCGTGGGCCAAGCGCATCCATTCCTCAGGATTGCCATACTGGACGATGAAGGCGCGTCGGTCGCCAATGGGGAAGTGGGCGAACTCTGCGCCGGCCCATGCGAGGACGGGCCTTGGGCCGGTGTTTACAGCGCCATGCTGGGCTACCTTCACGCACCCGCAGCCACTCGGGCCACCTTCCACGGCGCTTGGCTGCGCACCGGCGACATGGCGCGAATGGACGAGGCGGGTAACATCACCATCGTCGGTCGGCGCAAGGAAATGATCTTGCGCGGCGGCGCCAACGTTTACCCCGCCGAGGTCGAGCGAGTGCTTAATGGCCACCCCGCCGTGGCTGAGGCCGTAGTCGCCAGCCTGCCCGATGCACGCCTCGGCGAAGTGGTCGCGGCATGGGTTCTTCCCAAGGCTAAGCACGAGGGAGGCACCCGCCTGCGCGCGGACTTGCAGGCCTACGCACTAGCGCGGCTCGCGAAGTACAAGGTACCGGAGCGCTGGTTCATCGTCGATGATTTCCCGCGCAACAGCATGAACAAGCCGCAAAAGGAGCGCCTGCGATCGCTCGCTTGCGAGCCGCTGTGATCACGCGCTGACCGGCAATTCGGGAGAGATCATGACCACCATAAACGAGAGCGCGAGCATTCTGTCGGACATGAACGACGGCCTGCTCACCATTACCTTTAACCGGCCTGAAGCGGGAAACCCGATCCGCTCGGACGACGTGCCGCTCTTGGTCGACCTGTTCGGCAAGGCGCAAGCCGACCCGGCGGTGCGGGCGATCCTGGTACGGGGGAACGGGCGGCATTTCTCCTCGGGCGGTGACCTTGCCGATTTTGCAGCCAAGCTCGAGGGGCCGCGTGAGCAGATCCAAGCGGACTTCGCGCGGCGGCTGGAGGGGGCTAACCGGCTCGCCGCCGCAGTGATAGGGTTCGATCGCCCGCTCGTGGTCGCCATGCGCGGCGTCGCCGCTGGCGGGGGACTGGTGTTCCCGCTCGCCGCCGACCTGGCGATCGGCGATCCGAGCGCCCGCTTCTTGTTCTCGCACCAGCGCGTCGGACTTAGCCCGGATACCGGCGTGAGCTACTTGCTGCCGCAAGTCGTCGGCTTGCGCCGCGCTCGTACACTGATGCTGACCGCGGCACGTGTCGATGCCGAGGAGGCGATGCGCTATGGCCTGCTCAACGAAATAGCGGCCAACGAGGGCTTCGATGAGCGCGTGGAGTCGGCAGCTCGCGCCATGGCGCAGCTCGCCGGGCTGGCGGCGAAGAATGCCAAGCGGCTCGCCAATACCGCCGGTAGCGTCAGCCTTGCCGAGCACTTGGCCGCTGAGCGCGACGCTATCGTCGCCTGCGTCGCGCAAGATGATTTCGGCGAAGGCGTGCGAGCCGCGCTTGAGCGGCGCGTGCCATGCTTCGGCAGCGCGGGAACGATGGCATGAACGCGACACTGGCGCGTCCCGAGTTCGTTACCGGTTCGCGCTCTTGCCTCGAAATCCCGACCACACTGGACGCTTTCGAGAAGGCGGGCCCTACTTACCTCACAGAGCTGTTCCGTGCCTCGGGTGCAATCGGACACGACAATGCGGTGGTCGCGATCGAACAATGGGAGCCATTCGAGGCGGGCGGCATGGGCCCTAAGCTACGGTTTGATGTCCGCTATGCGCAGGAAGAACCGGGCCTTCACCGCGCCCTGTTTGCCAAGCTGCCACGGCCTTTCGGCGATCCCTTGCGGGAGCTGTTTGCGCCCGTAGTGGAGCCCGAGATCCGGCTTTACCAGCTGACGCGCAACGCTGCCTTTCCTGTCGCGGTGCCTAAGCTTTACTTCGGCGACTACGACCCCCAGACTGCCAGCAGCTTGCTCATCACCGAGCGGATTAGATTCGGCGAAAGCGGCATCGAGCCTTGCCATGACAAGTGCTTGGACAACCGCCTGGCTGATCCCTTGCCGTACTATGAGGCGCTGACGCGAGCCGGAGCGCGGTTGTCGGGCAGCCACCGGGCCGGGCTGCTAGGGCCATCGGCTGACGAGGCCTTCCCGTTCGATCCAGATGCCGTCGATGTCGGCGCGGCGATCCCCTATACTCCCGAGCAACTTGCCGCGAAGATGGATGTGCTGCTCGCCTTTGCGGCGGAGGCGCCGCAGCTGTTCCCCGAAGGCCTTGCTGACCCCGAATTGCTGCACAGGTTTGCTTCCGACGCGATGGAAGTACTGGGCCGCGAGCGTGAGTTGCGCAGGGTTCTCAACACTGCTCCGGACTATGTCGCGCTGTGTCACTGGAATCTCAACCTCGACAACGCCTGGTTCGAGCCAGCACCTGCGGGCGGCCTCAGCGCGGGGCTGCTCGACTGGGGCGCGACGGCGCAGATGAACCTGGGCCAGAGCCTATATGGCATGCTCTGCGCCGCCGAATGCGAGTTCCTGGCCAAACACCGCGACGGCTTGATTCAGCTATGGGCGGAAGAGTACCGCGCGGCAGGTGGGCCGGCGATCGCGGTCAAGCAGCTGCATGACTACTACGCCTTGTCGGTGGCTCTGCTCGGGGTGGCCTGGATCATCGATGCGCCCTCGATCGTGATGGCGCAGCTGCCCGAGTACCGCGAGCTGAGCGGTCGCGAGGACCCGCGGCTTGAGGGGAACTTCCTGGGACGCGCGCAACGCCAACTGCTGATGGTGCTGCTGAGTGAGTGGCGTGAGCTGGAGATCGGTCGTCTGCTGCACGCGCTCTAGCGTCAGGCCCCCAGAGCTCCTGCGAGGCGGCGTGCTGCTTCCTCACCGCTGACCAGGGCGCCGTTACAACCTGGAATGCGGTCCATGTCAGAGGCGAACTGCACGCGGGCGGTGCGGTCCACCTGTGCGGTATATTCGGCGATCATGCGGAAGCGACCTGTGTAGATCGATGGCACCGAGTGGGGCCAGCGCGTGACGTTCCAGGCCTCCACCTCGCCGCCGCGAATTGGGCTGAGGTAGGCGCCGGCCCGATCGAGGGCATAGTCCAGCAGGTCCTCGTCTGATCGGTTTTCGCTGCGTTCGAGGAACTCGTGGCTGAGCAGGACCGTCAGCAGGCCCTTGCCGTCCGGCGCGCGCCCCGTGGTCTTGTTGTGGTCGGCAATGACGGCGACGGTGTCGGGATCCTCGTGCGGCGTCGGCAGGTAGTAAGTGCAAGGATCGGCGGGCCTTCGTGACAGGCCGATGCAGATGTTGCCCAGCTTGCGATAGCGGTTGGTGGAATAGAGACGGTGCGTCGCCGCATCCATTTGCGGGTAGATGGCGAGCGCCGGCTCTGCCGTAGTGGCGATCACGCAGCCGTCGAAGTCCTCGCTGCCGGCCGCTGTGGTCACGTTCACGCGGTTGCCTTTGGCCTCGACGTTCTGGACCTCGGTCCTGTACCGGGTCTCGACTTGTGCGGCGATCTCGGCGGGCAGCATGGCAACCCCCTCGCTGAGATTATAGACGTAGGGCGCCAGCATGTTGCGCACGGTCCAGAACAGCAGAGCGACCGAGGTGTCCTTGTCGTCGGCGGCCCAAGTGCCGCTGACCAGCGGCCGCCCGACATAGTTCATCAGATTTTCGTCGAGAACACGACGGCAATAGGCGTTGACCGTCTCGTCGTCGATTGCTGCGAGGCTGGTGTAGTCGGAATAGCCCAGGCTCTTGCGGTGACGGAACGTGTCGAGACCCAGGCGCAGCGCGCGCACTTTCTCCAGCGGCTTGAGATAACCGGAGGGGATGCCTTGGCTGACCGGCTTGGTATAATCAATGTGGTAGTTGCGTCCTTGCCGGCGAAAGCCACCGATAGCCGGCAGTTCGGACAATTGGTCACTCAAGCCGACTTCGTGAATGAGGCTGATCGCCTCACGGTAGGTCCCCAGATAGGCGGACATACCCGCGTCCATGATGAAGTCGTTCTTGCGGAACGACCACATGCGGCCGCCGATGCGGTCGCGACTCTCGTAGATCACCGGTTCGAAGCCGAGCGTCTTGATCCGCCAAGCGGCGGCGGTGCCGGCCATGCCACCACCGATGACAGCCACGCGGCCCTTAGTATTTGTGTTCATTGCGCGGGGGTTCCGGTCGGTGCGGGCAGGCGGTTGGTGGGCGACTCGCGGCGGGCGAAGGGGACGCCGGGGGCAGGGCAGTCGTAAGCGGTGCTCGGCCCGCAGATACCCGCGGTGAGCCAGGGATGCTCTTGCTCGGTCACCGTGAAGGCGCCGCCGTGCAGGGCGTAGAACATGTAAGGCAGGTTGTAGGTGACCAGCAGGCCGATCTGCAGGAAGCCCACCATCGCAAGCCATGACGCCAGCGTGCGCCGCCAACCCTCGCGCGCGATCAGCCCCACGCCGCGATCAGCCACGGTCTCGCCGCTCGTGTTGCGGAAGTGGCGCAAGCAGGCCGCGAAGGTATAGCTGCCCGCCCAGGCGACCGTCTCGTAGACGGGGAACTGGTACGACTTGCCTGCGAACAGCGTCAGCTCGGGGATCGTGCTCGGGTAGACGAACATGCCCGTGCGCAGGATGAAGCTTTCCAGGAAGAAGTCGAAGACGCAGAAGCCCAGGAACGTGCCGATCACCATGCGCGGCGCCGAGATCGAGGGATTGCGACGCTTGGCCCTTGCCATCAGGATCGACCCGACATGCGCGGGGCCGCCATAGATCCAGAAGTAGCCAAGCCCAGCGAAAGCCAGCGGCACGGGTGTTAGATAGGCGGTGGGGTTGGACACGGGCAGCGTGCCCATCCAACTGCCCATGTTGAAGAAGATATCGTTATAAAGCAGCTGCGGGCGGATCCAGCTGTGCCAAGGCTCCTGCACCACCAGCGTGAAGCAGGCCAGATAGTAGATCCCATCGAAGCTGAGCCGGCCCGTGCGCAAGACCGGCTTGAGCACGAAGCGCCAGATCAGCCAAATCGTCAGCGCCAGCATCGCCATTTCAAGCGACTTCAGGAACACGACGTAGCCGTGCGGCGCCTGGTCACGCCCGAACGTTACCGCCCGAAAATCCGGTCCGGTCACCCATGCGATCAGGCAGTAAAGGAACACGGCCATCCAGAACACGCCGAGGCCGATCCAGATGCGCGTGGCGATGGTCGCGTCGGGGCGGTATCCGGGCGTGCCTTCGGCTTGCATGGAACTGGCGGAGCTACGGGTCATGGCGTCCATGTCAGGCTACTCCGGCAAAGTTTGGGCGCATGCCAAAGGAAGTGGCACGCGCATGGTCGCGGCTGATGTAGCTCGCGATCAGATGCGCGAGCGTGAGCGCGAAGGTGCAGGTGACAAGTCCCGCCACCTGGGTCCCCACCATTCCAAGGTTCGAATTTATTGCGAACCATGCCGGCCAGCCGGCGGCGGCATTTACCGCTGCGCTGGTGCAGAGCAGAGCCGGCACCAGAAGCAGCAGGGCAGCGCCGGCAAGCCGCGGCGCGAGGAGGTACGTCATCCCCGCGGCGGCGAGCGAAACGAGGCTGTTGACCGTCGCCCACCAGAACGGGAACGAGGCTATGAGCAGCGGCTGATGGCCATAGTAGGTGTAAGTGCCGGCGTTGAGCAGGACCACTTCGAGCACCGTGTCGGCCACGATCTCGCCGCCGTAGAAGGCCATAAGCGCACCGTAACCCAGGCCCCGGGTCATCATGTGCCAGGCAGTCCCGGCACCGAGGCCGAAGTAAACGAAGTAAGTCAGGCAGACCCACAAGGGGATCGGCCGTCCCCAGCCGCTATAGAAGATCACCGAGTCTCGCGGAAACCAGCAGCCCGCGACCGTGTCGACCATGGGCTCCATCAGCATCATGCCGCCCCCTGCCAGGAACATCAGCAGCACGATCGGCCGTCCGCTGCGTCGCCAGTGCACCAAGGCAAAGATCAGCGCCGCGCACCACAAGGCGGCCATGACCACGAGCGCCCAGTGCTCGGCGGCTGAATTGACCATCATGTCGACCGGTGGGCTGGCTCCCATCGCCTCTCTCCTCCTCAGCGCGCCAGATCGTCTGCGCGAATCTGTTCGCGTGCGTACTTTCTCCCGATCTAGTATGATCCTACTACTGCGTCAACATGGGGTTCAGAGTCTTGCTGTCGGGCGCGGAGGACCCATCTCGGAGACGAGCACGATCCCCGGCCTTGCTGCGACCACGTCCGGAATGCGATTGAACAGACTGGCGACGGTCGCGTGGCTGGAGTCCTCGCGCTCGGTTCGGATGCGAGACACAGGCATGCCTTCGACCGTCCACGCCATGTGCTCGACCTCGCCCTCATGGAAGAGGCGCAGCTCGATCCGGGCTTCGGCGCTGACGCCTTGCTCGGTCTGCACTTCGGCAACGATGCGGGCGCCTACGCACTCGCCCGGCGGGATGTCGCGCTCGAGCAGGTCGCAGAGGATCGGAGCGTCAAACAGCACCGGTTCGACACGCACGGTGGTGTCGGTCAACGCGTAGCCGAGACCTGCCAGAACCTGCATGGGGATCGTCTTGTAGGTGTGTAGCACCGCATGGTAATTCGCCATGCCGGCGAACTGCTCAGGGGTGGAGCCGACGCCGGTGAACAGCATCTGCGCCTTGCCGTTGCGAGTGCAGTCCGTGATGCTGGTGTGGACCAGCCGCTCGATCCGAGTACACGGCCCCGCCAGCAGCATGCCCGCCCAGATACGTGACATGTCCCAGATGCCGCTGCCGCTGAAGGTGACGCCGTTGGCCTTGGCCATTGCGTCGATCTCTTTGGCGAGCTCCGGGTCGTTGCCGTGTGGGAAGTAAGCTTCGGTGCCGTGGCACAGCACGTTGACCCCGGCCCCGAGCAGGCGGCGGTACCCGGCGAGGTTCTCGCGCAGCAGGTTGCTGACCATGACGATGCCGACGTCGGCCTGCAGAGTCGAATAGTCCGCGGCGTCGCAATCCTGCACGATCACGCCGAGGTCCCGGCCTAGTCCGCTTAGTCGGCCGAGGTCCTGGCCGACCTTGGGTCCCGCACGATTGTAGGCGGCGACGACCTCCCAGCCCTTCTCCACCGCCAGGCGGGTGATGAACTGTCCGAACTGTCCGGTGCCGTAGATCGCCAGGCGCGGCTTGAAATCGGTCGCCATCGGCTTGCTCCTCAGAGAGTTAGGGAAGAAGGCGTTTCACAGCGGGCGCACGTCGGGGTGGAAGCCATCGCGGACGATGGCGCCGTCGGTCGTTGCGGGGATCAGGGTGCCGCCG
This sequence comes from Novosphingobium sp. 9U, assembly GCF_902506425.1. NCBI lineage: Bacteria > Pseudomonadati > Pseudomonadota > Alphaproteobacteria > Sphingomonadales > Sphingomonadaceae > Novosphingobium > Novosphingobium sp. 9U. The sequence continues at coordinate 166,894 of NZ_LR732488.1, forward strand.
CGGATGTTGGCTGAGGCCTCGAAGATGCCGAAGCCGGTGCGCTCGCCGATCGTCACGCGGCAGTAAGCGTCGGTGTAGAAGGTCGGGTGGATGAAGGTCCAGCCCAGGCCGAATGGCCGGTAGACGGGATCGAAGCGCGCCTCGATTGACTCGCCCGTATCGAGTGTCATGGCCAGGGTGCCGCCCCAGGCCGTGGCGCCATCGTCGTCGACATGTGCTCTGGTGGCGACGTGGCTCGCGAGATGGACCGTGTTTCCGCGGATCATCCAGCCGAACTTGGCAAGCGTATCGTCCGCGGAGAGAAAGGTCATCGCCACGAAGGTATCGCCATCGCCCATGTCGGCGATGAGCCAGCGATGCGAACGCAACGTGGAAAGGTCGCGGTTGCCCCAGGCATGGTCGCGGATGCCGAAGCCGTCGACCGCATAGGCCCGCCCCTCCAGCATCACCGAGCCGGTCACCTTGCATGCGGCGTCGACATGCGCGCTCATCACCGCCTCGGCGCTGCCGATCCCGGCTCGGCGGTGGGCATTTACCGGCGGCACGGTGAGTTCGACCGTGAGCGAGACGGCGACGCCCGCTTCCTGCAAAGTCCAGTAGATCCGCTCGCCATCGAAGCGGTACCGCAAGGTGCCGTCGCCGCTGGCCACGCCATCCGCGCTGACATCCCCGGGTTGGGAGGGCACGCAAGTGATGCGGCGATAGGCGCCCTCAGGCGTCAGCAGCATGATCAGGAACTGGCTGCGGCCGCCCTCGTGGTTGGGCTCGGTGCCGAGGCGGAAGCCGCCTCCGACGCGAGTTTCCGGATCATACCAGTAGATGACGAAGCTTTCCTGCCAGCTCTCGTCAGGGCCGGGAGGGTGAGGGCGCTCATCTTGCGGTGGGTAGACATGTACCGCGCTGCCATCAATGAAGTGCATCGCCGTCACCTCCCCTTCCTCTCTGTACGTTGGCTAACCATATCTGAGGCGATTTCAAGTGCGGATCGCAATTCGTTTTGGCTTCGGCTCGCACTTTCACGCCCGGCTGCCCTGCTTTCGGTCGACAAACATAGTACGCCAACGTATTAGCCAGCCATGTTTGCAGCCGACAATATCATCGCAAAGGCCGCCCAGCAGACCGGACTGACCGCGCTGGGCGACTCGTTTTTTCGCGAAGGGCTGGAGGTGTTTTTAGCCGCGCTCGACGATGCGGCGATCCGCCCCGATCGCACAGATCACCTGGAACAATGGCTCGTGCGCATCGTCGCCAATCGCCAGCGTTTCGTCGACGACGTTGCGCGCCATCCCGATATCCTGGAGCAGGAGGTCGGTGCGCCGATCGTGATCAGCACGCTGCCGCGCACCGGCAGCACCAAGCTCCATCGCATGCTGGCCGCATCGGGCGACTTCCAGACGCTGAGCTTCTGGCAGGTGCACATGCCCTCTCGCCTGCCGGGCTTGCCCGACGCTGGCCGTGACGAGCGGCGGCGGATTACACAGGAGTTCGAGGACTGGATGTACCGGGTCTCGCCCGAGATCCTCAGCGGTCACCCGCAATTCACAGACGAGGCGGAAGAAGACCAGTGGCTGCTGCAGTGCACCTTCCGCCATCCCAACTTCGCGGGCGTGTTCGATGTGCCGGCTTATCTGAGCTGGCTGATGCAGGTGGATCCCGGCCCTACGTTCAGGAGCTTGCGCCAGCAGCTGCAATATAGCCAGTGGCAGACGGGCCAGGCCGGCAAGCCGTGGCTGATCAAGTCGCCTACGCACTTCGGGGCCGAGGCGCTGCTCGAGCAGGCGTTCGGGGGCATCAAGGTTATCGTCAGCCATCGCGACCCGGCCAAGTGCATCCCCTCGATCGCCGCGACATCGAACGGCTATCGCCGGCTTTTCAGCGATGCCTCACAACCGGCAAACCTCGGCGCGATGCTGGCGGGGATGTTTTCCCAGGCGGCGGACAGTCACTTGGCCTGGCGCAGCGGCACTTCGATGCCGGTGCTGGACCTGCCCTTCGCGCAGATCACCCATGACGGTCCTGCTGCGGCGCGCAGTGTGTACGACTTCCTCGGCATGCCGCTCAGCGAGGCTGCGGCAGCACGGATGCTTGCCTGGGAGGCTGCCAACGGGCGCGAGAAGCATGGCAGCGCGCGCTACTCGGCCGAGATGTTCGGGACCAGCGACGAAGCCCTGCGCGCGATCTTCGCTTCTTATGCCGATCGGTTCGGTGAGTACATCGGCGTCTGAGCACGAAGCCCTTGCACCGCCGATGCCCCCCGCTGACGCGTCAGGGTCTCACCCGCGCGCGAGCCGTTCGGTCTCGGCACGCAATTGATGGAAGAATGGTAACGTCGCGCAGTGCGGGTTGCTCAGGATGATCTCGATGATGGCTCGCCCCACGACCCGGCTGGCGCCTTCGTCCTCACGAGGGGGCGTGATTTGCATGGACAGCAGCTTGCCCAAAAGCTGCCACCAAATGCTCTCCATCCACAGTGACACGGTGATCGGCGGAGCTAGCGGTGGCATGTGACCTTGCGCTATCAGCCGCTCGACCTGGCGGTTGGTCATGGCATGTGCCCGCCGCAGCAGCCGACGATATCGGTACGTGGCGAGAAGATCATTCTTGGTGATGAAGCTCGCGCCCAGAAACAGGAAGCGGTACTGGTAAACCTCGCTGAGGAAGTCGAACAGCGCGCGGGCAAATGCGCGCGGCTCAGCCCCGACCGGGAAGGTTTCGAGCGCCGTCACGGCACAAGTCCCGAGCAAGGCGAAGTGGTGCTCGATCAGGTCGGCCTTGCGGCGATAGTGGTACGTCAGATTGCCGGGGCTGATCTGCATGTGGTCGGCAATCATGCCGACGGAGACAGCTTCTACGCCATGGAGATTGAACAACTCGGCGCTGACGGCAAGCACGCGCTGCTGCGTAGGACGCGGCTTCTTGGCCGCCGCGGCGGAAATCCGGACGTTCAAAACAACGGCACTTCGGCGAGTTCGGGAGGGCGGGTGGGGACCGAGACGAGCACCCGGCCTCGGTCCTCGCGCACCGGAAAGGTGCGGACTGGAGCGTAAGCCGCACCGACGCAATGCCCGCTCGTCACACCGAAGCGCGCTCCGTGCAGAGGGCACATGAGCTGACCCTTGCGCATCCGCCCTGTCGAGAGCCGTGAAGCGGCATGCGGGCAGCGATCGTTGAGAGCGTGTACGACGCCATCCTCCGTCCGCGCGAGCACGACGTGCCACGCACCTGCCTTGACGCCCAGCGGGGTTCCGGCGGCAACTTGCGCGCTCGCAGCGACGTCGTGCTCGACATGTTCGGCGAGAGCGGCAGGCATAGTGTATCCGGATCGCAGGCTGGCGCCTAACCCTAGCGCTTGGGAACGGGCAGGGGAAGGAAGCCGCGCGTTTCCGCCATGACCTTCTGGTACTCCGGGCGTACGCCCATGTGCTTGTCCTGGAAGGCCTTCCCGAGCACGCCGGTGAGCATGATCGTGTTCACCACCGGACCGATCACCGTCCACCAGATCGCCGGGTTGCCTGCGACCGCAGTCAACCAGATGCCCCACCACACCGTCGTGTTGCCGAAGTAGTTGGGGTGACGCGTGTGGGTCCACACGCCCGTGCGCAAGTAACGGCCCTTGTTGTGAGCGTCGGCCTTGAACGCCTGAAGCTGGCCGTCGCCGACCGTTTCGAAATAGTAGCCGATGCCGAACACGATCATGCCGAGGAAGCCGATCGGGCCTATCGGCCCTTCGAAACCGCGGTTGCCGATGATGCCCCATACCGACGGGATGCCGATCAACGCAATGACCAGCGCCTGCGGCTCCATGACGACGAAAAAGCTTTTCCACCAGTACCCGGGCGAGAGCTTGTCCTTGAACCCGAAGTAGCGCGCGTCGCCGCCGGTCGTCTTGCGATAGCCCCACCAGCGCTTGGACAAGTACCACCCCAGGCGGCAGCCGTGCAGCGACGTCATCAACAGCACCGCGGCTGCAGTGGGCGAGGCGGTGCGGGTGAGCAGGTAGGCGACCCAGGCCGCGGTGGCGTAGCCGAAGCCGTACCAGCCATCCATCATCGAGTGTGTCGGCTGGAACAGGCCGATGATCCAGATCAGCGTCACCACCAGAAAGGTCCAGGCCGTGCAGATCCAGAAGATGCCCCAACCGCTGGTCAGGTCGAAGCCGAGCCCCGTCAGTGTCGCGTCCATTCCCTCTCACCCCGTGATGTCTGGCTCATCTCGAGCCTCTTGGTTAAGCATACTAGGCATACGCAAATTTGCCGTCAATCATAGAAAGTGTCGCGTGTATCGCCGGAAAAAGGTACTGGACAGGGATGGATCAGACATCCTAAACGTGATCAAACAAGTAAGCCTACAAACCGTTTGATTCCGGATCGAGAGGATGTTTCTGTGACGGCTACACACGACATCGTGGTGGTGGGCGGCGGCTCGAATTCGCTGACTGCGGCCGCCTACATGGCCAAGGCTGGCAAGAGCGTGCTCGTCCTCGAGAAGAACGATCACGTCGGCGGCGGCGCCGTTTCCACCGAGGTCGCACCAGGCTTCATTCACGACCCCCACGCCACGGGCCTGATGACCTGCTTCAGCAGTCCAGCGCTGCGCAACGACGAACTGGGACTGTTTTCGAAGTTCGGCCTCGAGTTCATCGAGTGGGAAGCGGCCTTTACAACGCTGTTCGATGATGGCTCGATCCTGGTGTCCAGCAAGGATATCGACGCAACCGCGGCTTCGATCGCGCAGTTCTCCGAGAAGGACGCAGAGGCCTATCGCCAACTCGGCCGGCGTTGCGTTACCCTGGCGCCGCTGCTCAGCATGGGCATGGCCAATCCGCCGATGCCGTTCAACCGATTCATGGAACTCCTGGGCGGCAGCGCGCTTGGCGACGAGGTAGTTCGCAGCCTTTACATCAGCGCGTACGACATCATCTGCAGCTACTTCGAATCGACCGAGGTGCGCCTCCACCACCTCAAGTGGATCGGCGAGGCGATGGAGAACCCGGAAGCCAACGGCACCGGCATCCTCGTCTTCAACCTCTTCGCGCTGGTTCATGCCAATGGTGCCTTCGCGGTGAAGGGCGGCACGCAGCAGCTCTCGAACAAGCTGGCGCAGGCGATTGAACACTTCGGCGGCACGGTGCGCACCAACGCGCAGGTCACCCGCGTGATTGTCTCGGGCGGGCGCGCCACCGGTGTTGAGCTTGCCGATGGAGAGACTATCATGGCGCGCAAGGCGGTGCTCGCCTCCATCCATCCCTGGCTGCTCGGCGACCTGATTCCGGAGGTCGACCCGCGTATCGCCAAGGAAGCACGTGAAGTGCGCCTGTCGAACCACGGCGCCGTGAATCAGCAGATCTCGCTATCAGTCGAGCCGATCTACATCGGCGCAAACGATCCAATTCTCAAGAAGTCAATGGTCGTGGAATACATGCCCCGCGGCGACTTTGAAGGCATGCGCAAGATCTATGATGGGTACAAGTACGGTGAGGTGCCGCACGGTCACTTCAATCCGCTGACCATCATCAACAGCTACATCGACAAGACGCGCGTTCCCAAGCCCGAGAACTGTGCGCTGTACCTCTATCATTTCGCGCCCATGAAGTTGAAGGACGGTGGCCTTTCGGCGTGGGAGGATTTGCGCGACGAGTATGGCGAATACGTCTGGGACGCCTTTAAGTCATACACCACCAACATCACCGATGAGCATATCCTCGGCCGGCTGATCGAGACTCCGCTCGATCACCACCGCCACAGCGCCAGCATGCAGAACGGCGATATCTTCGGCATCGGCACCGCCGGTGGCCAGATCCTTGGCCGCCGCCCGACGCCGGCGCTGGCCAACTATCGCGTGCCCGGCATCGGTGGTCTCTATCTCACGGGGCCGTTCATGCATCCGGGCGGCACGGTCACGCTCGGCGGGCGCCCGACGGCGATGGTCATGTGCACGGACATGGGGATCAATTTCAATTCGGTGTTCCATCTGTGAAGGTGGCGGCGACCGGCAGGCAAAGGACTGGGCTATGAAACTCTACACCACCGACAATTCCGAGTTGATGGACATCGCCGAGATCGTCGCGGAAGGCGGCAATCTGGTCGTCACCGGTACGATCATGGGCGCGGTGCCGGTGAAAGCCGTGCTCAAGCCCGAGGACATGCGCATGGCGCTCAAGCAGATGTCGCTGCCGACGATGGCGAAGGCCGCGGCGATGCCGCTGCAGGGCACGCCCGCGCCGTGGATCCTGGGCGCCGGGCTGTTCGGGCTGTGGACGCTGTTCCGCTCGAAGAAGTGACGTGAGCGAGGCAGTCGAACCAGCGATGGCGACCCAGCAGCCCGCGCAGAGCAATGCCATCCGCTGCGTGCTGGGTATGCTCGGCTCGGACGTGCACACCAAGGGCATCCGCACGGTCGCCAGCATGCTGCGCTCGGCCGGCATCGACGTCGTGTTCGCCGGCGAGCACCTGACCATCGACCAGATGGTGGCGAGCGTGCGTGAGGCCGATCCCGCGTTCGTGGGCCTGAGTTTCTCGACCGCAGGCTACCTGGTCTACATGCAGCAGTTCACCGACGCGATGAAGGCCGCTGGGCTTGGCGAGGTCAGCATCATGGTGGGCGGTCTGGTCCACCCCGATGACGAAGCCGCATTGCGAGCGATGGGTGTCGACGGGCTGTTCGGTCCCGGCACGACCACGCCGCAGATCGTCTCCTGGCTCGAACGCGTGGCCGCCGAGAAGACGTTCAAGGATACAGCGGGCAGAGGTCTTAGCTAGTGTGCTGAAATAATCGGCTCGCTTGAGCGGGCAACAGGGGGACAGGATGAACGGCAAGATCATGTTGCTGGCGGGCGTATGCATGCTGCCGGCCGCTCCAGCGCTGGCGCAGAGCGCGCCGGAGCAACCCTCGGACGAGATCGTCGTCACTGCGCAGCGCCGGTCGGAAAACCTGTCGCGCACGCCGGTCGCCGTGACGGTGCTCTCCGCCCAGGCCTTGGCCGAGGCGCAGATCACTCGCTCCGACGACTTGCGGGCCGCGGCACCAGGTCTGTCGGTGCGCAGCGGTCTCAGTTCCGAGCAGCTCAACTTCTCCTTGCGCGGCAACACGCAGGACCCGTTCAGCAACGTGCGTCCCGGCGTGATGCCGTACTTCAACGAGGTGCAGATCGGCAGCCAGAGCGGCTCCTCCGCCTTCTACGACCTGCAATCGGTGCAAGTGCTCAAAGGTCCGCAGGGGACCTTGTTCGGCCGCAGCGCCACTGGCGGCGCGCTGTTGTTCACGACGCACAAGCCCGAGGAGACGCTCGGCGGCTATGCCAGCGCGCTCTATGGCAACTACGACCAGGCCAGGGCTGAGGGGGCGATAAATCTGCCACTCTCGGGCGACGACCTGCTGCTGCGCGTGGCGGGCTTCTACTCGCGGCGCGATGGCTTCCAGCACAACCTCTTCACCGGCAAGGACGAGGGCAAGCAGCGCAAGTTCGGCTTCCGCCCAAGCCTCACCGCGCATCTCGGCCCCGACGTCACCAACGAGCTGGTGGTCGATTACTACAAGTCCAACAGCGAAAACACGGTTGGCGTGATCTCCGGGCTGCTGCCGTACACGGGCACCGGCACGCCCTACGTCCCGGCGGCCTACCTCTACGCCGGAACGTCCACGCCGACAGCCACGCTGACCGGTCAGTGCGCCGTGCAGGGCTTCGCCGGGCTGGGCGCGTGCCCACCGGTGTCGCCCTTGGTGTCGGGCTTCTACAACGCCTATTTCGCCGCCCATCCCACAGCCGGTCTGAGCGGTGAACTGGCCGCGCAGCAGGCGCGCGGGCCATACGACATCAACGTCGACGGCGAGAACATCGCCGATAACCGCACGACCATCGTCACCAACACCACCACCGTCAGACTGAGCGACACCGCCAAGCTCAAGAACATCTTCGGGCTTGTCGATGCGCACTCGCTGACCGGCTTCGAGGCGGACGGCACCGTGTTCGGCATCGCCCAGACCGGACCCAGAGGCAGCGGGCAGGGACTCGCGGCGATCTATCACGGTGTCACCGAGGAGCTGCAACTTGTCGGCACCGCCGGGAAGCTCGATTACGTGGTCGGCGGCTACTACGCCAACGAGAAGTCGATCACCAACTTCGTGACGCAGTACTTCGACGTGGTGTTCGGCGGCGTCTCGCAGGCGAACATCTACCGCATCACGAACGAGACGCTGGCCGGGTACGGCCAGGTCACCTACCACCTGGGCGACACCGGTGTAGGACTGACTGGAGGCTTGCGCTACACCCGCGAAAAGGTCGGCAAGACGCTGCTGCCGGGCGACGCGTTCTTCGAGGCGCTTGGTCCCACACCGCCGGCGGGCTACAGCCTGGACAAGCGCCGCACGTTCGAGAACCTGAGCTGGACCCTCGGCTTGCAATACCAGGCCAGTCCGCAGCTGCTGTTCTACGCCGTCAGCCGCCGGGCCTTCCGCAGCGGGGGCTTCAACGGCCAGTCCCCTCCTGTCGAAGGCGACGGCTCGGTCGGCGGCGACCTCTACCGGCCCGAGCGGGTGACCGATGCCGAAGTGGGCGCCAAGTTCAACGGTCGGCTCGGCGCCATGCCGTTCCGGATCAGCGCTGATGGCTACTACAACTGGATCAGCGACAGTCAGCGCGCCGCATTCGCCTTCATCGGCGGCAACATCGCGACGGTCACCGTCAACGTGCCCAAGGCGCACACCTATGGCGCTGAGCTGGAGGCGCAGGTCAAGCCGATCGAGGTGCTGACGCTGGGCGGCACGTTCAATTACACCAATGCCAAGTTCACCGACCGCAACGTGTCGGTGGTCGGCGTCCCGCAAGTCTTCGATCAGGTTCCAGACACGCCCAAGACGAGCGGCGCGCTGTTCGCTGATGTGCGGGTGCCCGCTGGATCGCTGACGCTGCTGGCGCATGGCGACGCGTATCACCAGTCGGCGACAACCACCTCGCCGCGCTCGGCCAACTTCGCCGGCACGCGCATCTCGGGCTACACGACCGCCAACTTCCGCCTGGGCGTGAGCGACGAGGTTGCAGGCTGGTCGATTATCGCCAACCTCAAGAACGCCTTCAAGAAGGTCTACTACGTCGGCGGCCTGCAAGCCGGCGAGATCTACCAGGTCAACACGCTGGTGCCGGGCGAACCGCGCACCTTCACCGTCGAAGGGCGGATCTCATTCTAGCGGCCGGCGCCTGCCCGTTCAGCTCAGGTCGAACGGGCAGGTGACGGTGTTGTACGGGTCGTAGGACTGGCCCATTCCCAGCCGCACCATGCCCCAGGTCTCGCCGATCGAGGCCGAGGCGAGAAACGCGTCGATCATGCCGGGCTGCATGTTGCGGCCTTCGCGAACATCCGCATGGAGGCGACGCAGCGCATTCGTGACCGACGACTGGTCGCGGTCGCGCTTCATCGCCTTGAAGCGCTCGATGTGCTCCTGGGTGTTGGCGGGATTGAAGGCGAAGCGTGGCGGGATGTGGCTGCCTTCGGCCTGGTAGCAGTTCTTGCCGACCTGTAGCCGGGCACCCGCTTCCAGCTCTTCCTCGAAGCGCAAGTTCGCCTCGTCCATCCACCCTTCGATGAAGCCGCTCTCGACGGCGTTGAGCAGGCCCATGCCTTCGACTTCGGCGAGCAGGGCGAGGGCATCGCGCTCGATACCGTCGGTCAGCGCCTCGACATAGTAGCTGCCGCCCAGCGGATCGGCGACTCGTGCGGCGCCGACTTCGTGGGCCAGGATCTGCTGCGTACGGGTCGCGATCTCGCGTGCCTCGACCGTCGGGATGGAGACCGGTTCGTCGTAAGTGCAGGCCTCCAGGCTCTGCACGCCGCCGCATAGTGCAGCAAAGCTCTGGATCGCGGCGCGGGTGATGTTGTTAATCGGCTGCTGGAAGACGAGGCTCTTGCCGGATGTGTGGCAGGCGGCGCGAAGGCGCATGCTGCGCGCGTCCTGCGCGCCGAAGCGTTCGTGCATGGTCCTTGCCCAGATGCGGCGCAGTGCGCGGAACTTGGCGACTTCCTCGAAGAAATCGATGTCGGACGTGGAAACCCATGCGATGCTGGGCGCGACTTGGTCGACATGAAGGCCACGCGTCTGCAGGTCCTCCATGGTCTTGTTGATGATCGCCATGCCGAAAGCGATCTCGGCCGCAGGTGTCGCGCCGCGTTCGCGCAAATCGTAGGCCTGCGGCATGCCGAGCGCCCAGCGCGGGCTGTTGCGCACGCAGAACTCGACGCAATCGACGGTGGCCCGGTGCGCAAGGTCGGTCGGCACGATCCGCGTGCCCCATCCCGATAGCGTCTGCTGCAGGTGGTCGGGCATGTGCGAGCCCTGGATGTGATCGAGCGGAATGCCGCGCCGCTTCGCCATGGCGGCGCACAGCGTGTAGGCGAACAGCGTCGCGTGCCAGGCGACATCGGTGCGGGTGATGTCGATGTCGGCGAGCAGGCGCTCCATGTCGGGGAGCGAGGGCACCGAGCAGCCTTCCAGGCCGACTTCCATGCCGAACGCCGGGTGATCGGGATCGATACCCTGCTGCGTGGGCACGTCGAACACGATGTTGATGCCGGTCGATCCACCCGCGAGCGACTGGTGGATGCCCTCCAGCGTATCCTCAGGAGCGCCGTAACCGACGATGTTGCGCAAGGTCCACATCCGGCTGCGGTACATCTTGGGATAGCTGCCGCGGGTGAAGGGATATTGCCCCGGATCGCCCAGCTTCTCGGCATAGGCAGGATCGCTGCCGGGCTGTGGGCCGTAGAAGTCGGCGGTTTCGGTGCCGCTCCACGTGCTTGTGCGCGAAAGGCTCACTTCCTGCGGATCGAGCGCTGGCACGGCAGTGTTTGCAGGGGTGATTGGAGCGTTCATCGCCTCTCTCCTCGTATCTATCTGGCGCAACCTATCTATCGAAAGGAGACCGGCTTGCAGGCCGCACAAATCATATGCTTTGCTGACCAAGTCCGACCTTGTATAAGCCTCCTAGAGAGGTTGACGCAATCGGCCAAGACTCGCTATCTCACACGTAAGCTGGCGCACCATAACGCCATGCCCCCGAATCTGGAGAGGCACAATGAATTTCCCCGCCAAGCCCGAGTACAGCCATGAGACCGGCTTCGTCGTCTACCCCGACGCAAAGCCCGGCGATCCCGGGGCCAAGGCCCCCTTCATCGATCATGGGGGCAACCCGGTCAGCCCCTTGCGCTACTACTCGAAGGAAGAGGCCGAGCTCGAGTGGGAGGGGATGTGGACCAAGACCTGGCAGTTCGCCGGCCTGACCCACGACCTGCAGGAAGTCGGCGACTACTTCATGATCGAGATCGGCCGCGAGTCGATCATCGTCGTGCGCACCGAGGAAGGTGACGAGGGCGTTCGCGCCTACTTCAACGTCTGCCCGCACCGCGGCAACCGCGTCGTGAACCAGCGCTTCGGCAGCCTGGGTGAGCGCGGCTGCTTCATGTGCGACTTCCATGGCTGGAAGTTTGATCGGGACGGTAAGAACGTCGAGATCAAGGACGAGCTGCTGTTCCGCAAGGAGACCATCGCCCACCGGCCTGGCCTCAAGGAGATGCGCTGCGGCGTCTGGAACACGATGGTGTTCATCAGCATGGCCGACGAGGGCATCACCCTGGCCGAGCACCTCAACGTCATGACCGAGCACATGGCGGTGTTCCCGCTCGACAAGTTCCGCATCATCGGTGACTTCGAGACGGTCTGGGATGCCAACTGGAAGACCGCTCTCGATGCGTTCATCGAGTTCTACCATGCCGACGAGGTTCACCCCGAAGTCATTCCGTTCTCGGCCACTCACGAGACTCAGTACGATCTTTATGCAAATGGCCTCAGCCGGATGATCATCCCTTACGGCTTCGTATCGGGTCGGCACGAGGATCAGGACGCGGTCAATCCGTTCCTCCAGATGTACGTCCAGTTCTTCGGCGGCAACCCTGATGATTATGCCGAGGTGAAGGGTTACGAGTACTGGAAGGCGCTGGCAGATGCCAAGCGCAAGTGGGCAGCGCGCCACGGTTATTCCGACTTCTTCGATCAGCTCGACGATCGTCGCGTCACCGACGATTGGAACTATTTTGTGTTTCCAAACATCACGGTGAACTACTTCGCCGAGGCGCTGCTGATTCAGATCTTCCGCCCGCATCCGACCGATCCGGAGAAGAGCTTCTACCGCGCGATCTCGCTCAACCTGCCGGTGCCCGGTACGCAGGAGTGCGTGATCGACATCGCTTCGATCGGTCCTGAGGCGACTTCGGCTCCAGGCTGGGATGGCTCCGAGCGACCGGAGGTGCGGTCGCCGCAGACGCTGGAGGAATTCGGTGCCGTGCTCGCCCAGGACGCGCTGCGCGTGCCGCTGGTTCAGAAGGGTATCCGCAGCAAGGCGTTCACGGCAATCCTGCTAGGCGACTCTGAGAGCCGCATCCGTCACTATCATGCGGAGATCGACAAATATCTCGGCCGCCGGTAAGTCTCGCGAGGCCGAAGAAGCTTGCAAAAGCTGGCACTTCGGCCGTGAGCGAAGCAGTCGCGAAAGGAACACGAATGGTCGCTGTGCGCGGTCAGAAACGACCGGAACCGGAGACCACCGACAGCCGCTTGGCGGGCGAGGTGTTGCCGCGCCCGTCCACGCGGGACCTGATCCTCACCGCCAGTCGCGACTTGTTCAATCTGGAGGGCTTCGACGGCACCTCGATCGCGATGATCTGTGAGCGGATCGGCATCATGTCGGGAAATCTGACGTATTACTTTCCCAAGAAGCGCCACATCGTACTAGCGTTGAAGGACGCGTTCGACCAGGAAATCAGCGGCTTGCAATCGCAGTTGCTGACCGAGCTGCTGACCGGCGCGAAGGTGCCTTCGCCGGCGGAGAGCCACCGCCTGCTGCGCTCGATGCTGGAGATCATCTGGAACTATCGGTTCTTCTTCACCTCAATGATGTCGCTCCATCGCCTCGACTCAGGGCTGGTAGAGGCATTCCGAAAGGTTGAACACCAGGCGCGCATGGGCTTGTCGCAGATCGTCCAGCGCGGCGTGAACGAGCAATCGATCAAGCCGCTGCGTTATCCCAACTCGCCCTCGGCTCTGGCTGACAACATCTGGTACCTAATGTGGGGCTGCATGTTTTTTCAGAAGGCGCGCGACAAGGATCTTGAGCCTGACAAGGCGGGTGTGATGAACACCTGCCTGCTGCAGCTGGGGGCGCTGATCGAGCCGCTCGTTACGGACGAGTTCATGGCCGACTACTGCGCCGAGGTTTCCCGCGGCAACTAACGAGCCGCAGGGCTCATCCGAGCGCGAACATCGTCAGCAGGACGCCGCCGACGACCAGCACCCATGCGCTATAGGCGAGCCGCAGCGGCAGCACTGCAGTCTCCAGCTCCATAAAGCGCATTCCGATCAGCCAAGCCTTCGCCATGGCGATGACGATCACGATCGACCCCGCAATCTGCGGCGCCAGCAGTGCCGGGTCCACCCAGGCGAGATAGGACAATGCGGTCGCGACAAGGAGCAATGCCCAGGTCGTGATCGGTCGCTGGAGGATCGCAGTCATGGCGGCTCACCTGTGCAGGTAGAAGATGGCGAAGAGCACGACCCAGAGCACGTCGACCATGTGCCAGAACAGCGCACAGCATTCGGCCAGTGGCAGGTTCCGCGGCGATGTACCGCTGGGGGCGTGACGTACTATACGGCTCATGACGTGAAGCGCGACAAGGCCGACTATGACATGTACAAGGTGCATGCCGGTCAGCACGAAGTAGAACATGAAGAAGGTATTGGTGTCGGGAAGGAGGCCTTCGCCGCCCTTCTGATAGTACTCGACCGCTTTCACCACGACGAACATGAGGCCCAGCAGTTGTGCTCCGCGAACAAGGCGCAGTGCGCGTGCCGCTTCGTCGTGGCGCGCCGCTTCCAGCCCCAGCACGACCAGCAGCGAACTGGTGAGGAGGGCGATCGTGTTGAACAGGCCGAGGCCCTGGTTCAGCGCCGGCTGCGAGGCGTGGAACAACGCGGGTTCCTGCATCCGGTAGTAGGCGACCGTCCCGAACAGCAGGGCGAATACGAATAGGTCGCCCATGATCATCACCCAGATGCCCGGCTCCCCAGGTATGCGGTCGCGCGGCGGTTCGGTATCGGCGGTCAAGTCGGCGTTCCTCTCAATCCTGCGTTCGTGGCCCTGCTTGGGGCAACGGGAACGTAGCCAAGCATACTAGTGTCTCGGTCAAGGGCAATCCATCGTAAGCCAGCCCGCAGGGTCTCGTCCTTGTCTTCGTTCGTTCAAATACACGCTACATGCCACGCAGAAACGGTTTGCAAGCGTACTAGAATCATGCAAGTTGCCGGGCATTGTCTAGCGCAAGCGAAGGCATGGGAGCAACCATGCCGAAGGAGGGATGATGAGTTTGCTGGAAGGTCGCGTCGCAATCGTTACGGGCGCCGGACGAGGTCTCGGACGCGCGCATGCGCTCAAGCTGGCCGAACAGGGCGCCAAGGTTATCGTCAATGATCTCGGTTCCAGCGCCGCCGGCGAAGGTGCCGACCAAACGCCGGCGCAGGAAGTCGTCGCGGCGATCGAGGCGATGGGCGGCCAAGCGGCGGTGAACACGTCCGATGTCTCCAACTGGAGCGATGCGCAGGAGATGGTGCAGCAGGCGATCGATACCTTCGGTCGGCTCGACATCCTGGTCAACAACGCCGGTATCCTGCGCGATCGCATGCTCGTGAACATGAGCGAGGACGAGTGGGACAGCGTCGTCAAGGTTCACCTGAAGGGTACGTTCGCGCCGCTGCACCATGCCGCCAACTACTGGCGCCTCGAGTCCAAGGCCGGAAATCCCGTTGACGCTCGCGTGATCAACACGACCTCGCACTCGGCGCTGTTCGCCAACATCGGCCAGGCCAACTATGCGGCCGCCAAGGGCGGGATCGCCACGCTGACGCAGCTCGCCGCGCGCGAACTGGCGCGCCTGGGCGTCACCGTCAACGCCATTGCGCCGCGTGCCGAGACGCGCATGACCGAAGGGTTGAGCAAGGGACAGAGCGAAGAGCGTATGGCGAAGCGCGATCCCGAATGGATCGCCGCGCTGGTCACATGGCTTGCCAGTCCGGAATCCAAGGAGGTTTCCGGCCGCGTGTTCGAAGCGTGGGGCTACGGATATTCCGTGATCGAAAGCTGGCAGCATGGCCCCCAGATGGAAGCCAGCCGCGATCCCACCACGATCGGCGAGGGCGTGAAGAAGATCGTCGGCTTCGCGCGCGCCAACGCCGGCATCGATCGCAACACCTGGCTCAATCCCTAAGGCGGCGGCATCATGGCAACGGAAATCCTGCTGCCCAAGCTTGGGTTCTCGATGAACGAGGGAACCCTGGCCCGCTGGCTCGTGGCGGACGGCGGGGCAGTCACCGCCGGTCAGCCGCTGTTTGAGCTGGAGAGCGACAAGTCCACGCAAGAGGTCGATGCCGAGGTCTCGGGCACGCTGCGCATCATCGTGTTGGAGGGGGAGGCGCTCCCGGTCGGGACGGTCCTGGGCGAGATAATCTAAAAGCCTTTTCGTAAGAGGCAACGAATGAGGCCAGGTGGCCGGCGCCGCCGATCTTCCGGATCAAGGGCGCTTGTGGGAGAGTGCACCGCGATGACCTTCGCCCAGACTGAGACGCAGATCATGCTGGCGGACATGGTCGGCCGGCTGCTTGCAGAGCGCAACGAGTTCGAAGCACGCCGCCATCGGCTCTCGGCGCCGTTTCCGCAGCGCATGGCGCTCTGGCCCGAGCTGGCCGAACAGGGCATCCTGGGAGCCGCTTTCTCTGAGCAAAGCGGCGGCTTCGGCGGAGAGATGCGCGATTTGGCCACGGTAATGCAGGCGGTCGGACGTTATCTGGTGGTTGAACCGGTCGCAGCCAGTGCGATCGGCGGCTGGCTGCTCGCGCTGGCTGGGCACGACATCCCCGACGTAATCGCGGGCGAGCGTGTGATCGCCATCGCCCATGACGAGGGGCTCGATCCTTTCGCGACGCGCCGTATGACCGCGCGGCAAGAGGGCGATCGCTGGCTGCTCGACGGGATGAAGCCCGCCGTGCGCCATGCCGATCTCGCGACTTCGCTCCTGGTGACGGCCGAAGCGGCGGGCGAGACGATTTGCCTATTGGTCGCGCCGACGGCATTGGGTCTGTCCTTCGACACCACGCGTCTGATCGATGCGTCGTCCGCGGCGACGCTGACGTTCGATGCGGTGGAGGCAACCCGTCTCGAGCTGCCACCGGGTGCGATCGAGACTGCCTTAGCGCGCTATGCCTGCGCGCTGGCGGCGGAGGCGGTGGCGATCGCCGCAACGCTGTGCGAGAAGACCTTCGCCTATCTCGGCACCCGCAAGCAGTTCGGCGTGCCGCTTGCGACGTTCCAGGCGCTGCAGCATCGCGCGGCGGACATGAAGATCGTAACCGAGGCAGCGCGTGCGCTCACCGACCGCGCCATCGCCGCGCTCGACGCCGGCGAGGGCCTGGCGCTCGCCAGCGCGGCGAAGGCGCTGGCGGACGATGCCGGCTTGCGGGTCGGCCACGAGGCCGTGCAGCTGCATGGTGGCATGGGCGTGTCCGACGAACTCGACATCAGTCACTCCATGCGGCGCCTCGCGGCGATCCGCGCCACGCTGGGCAACGCTGCGAGCCACCGCCGGCGCTTCGCCGCCTTGTCCGGTGACGCGGTGATCGCCGACGAAGATGGCCTCGGCGGCTTTCGCGCGGAAGTGCGGGCTTTCGTGCGTGAACAGCTCCCGCCGGAGATCCGTGCGAAGGGCGAGAAGGGTCTGGAGTTCTCCAAGCAGGATTTCGTCGCCTGGCAGAAGCTCTTGCGCGACAAGGGCTGGTTCGCCGCTGCATGGCCGACCGATTTTGGTGGGCAGGGGTGGGATCTCTCGCGCCAACTCGCGTTCGTTCAGGAGGCGGGACACGCCGGCGCGCCGATGATCATGCCCTATGGCGTGAACATGGTCGGCCCGGTGATCTACACCTTCGGCTCGGCCGAGCAGCAGGCCCGGCACTTGCCCGGCATCCTCCTCAGCGACGTATGGTGGTGCCAGGGCTACTCGGAGCCCAACGCCGGTTCCGACCTCGCCTCGCTCAAGACCACGGCGGTGCGCGACGGTGACCACTACGTCGTCAACGGCACCAAGATGTGGACCACCGAGGCGCACTGGGCCGACTGGATGCACTGCCTGGTGCGCACCGATCGCGAGGCGAAGCCGCAGGCAGGTATTTCGTTCCTGCTGATCGACATGACCACGCCGGGCATCGACGTGCGTCCGATCGTCACCATCGACGGCCAGCATCACACCAACCAGGTGTTCTTCGACGATGTGCGCGTCCCGGTCGAGAACCTGGTCGGTCACGAGGGGCAGGGCTGGGCGATCGCCAAGTTCCTGCTCGCCAACGAGCGCGTGTCGATAGCCGACACCGGGCCCAAGCTAAAGCTGCTCGACGATATCAAGGCGATGTTCGGCGTGCTCGAGCAAAGCGAAGGCGCGACGGCGCAGGTGGCTCTCATCGCCGATCGCCTGGCGGACGCCGAAGTGCAGCTCACCGCGCTTTGTGCCATGGAGCAGGACTATGTCCGCGCGTGGCAGCAAGGTGCAAGCCGCGATGGACCGGAGGCTTCGTTCCTCAAGGTGCGCGGCACCGAGATCTTGCAGGAGCTGTCGGAGATCGCCCTTGCCATCGAGGGGCCGCTCGGCGCGGTGCACGATCCGGCTGACCTGCACCTGGCGCCGGGGGCGACGCTCTCGCCACTGCAGCGTGCCAGCGCAATGGCGCATCACTATCTCTATGGCCGCTGCTGGTCGATCTTCGGCGGCACCAACGAGATCCAGCGTGGACTGATCGCCCGCTCCGTCCTGGGTTGAACGTCCGACAGTAGGCACGAAAGAAGGCCGGGAGCGGTGACGTTCCCGGCCTTTCTTGTTGGCGCGTGCCGTTTGCTCAGGCGGTGGCAGGCACTGCCCGGCGCGGTGCGCTGGTCTGCGCAACGCGGCGGGCTTGAGGTACGCCGGCCATCTTCAGCGCGGCCCAGATCGTCACGATCGAACCGATGGCCGCCGTCGCCGCCGCGAGGTAGAGCACCGGCTGCGAAACCGCGGGCGTCGCATGGCGGGCCGAGAGGTAGAGGAAGCCGCTGCCAAACGAATTAGCGGCGAACGCCCAGGACACCGGGAACAGCAGCAGGAGGTTCTTCCACCCGTCGAGGTGCGGTTTGAGCTTGAAGATGATGATCGCTCCCAACGTCGGCGGCACGCCGTTCACGATGGCGACGAAGATCGGATAGTTGAGGATGTAGAAGGGCTGGTTGTCCTGGTAGTTATAGAGCCCGACCGCGTTGATGTAGAATTCCTCAGCGAGGCCAGCCAGGAGCACCTCGACGGCGAACATCGCCATCATGTTCTTGATCGTCCAGCCGCTCTCCAGGCGATGCCAGTACCATACGGTGTTGGCGCCATAATAGGCGATGTAGATGACCGGCAGCCATAGCGGCACGTGAATGCCGTAGGTGGTGAACGCGCCGAGCTGGCCCTGCTCGAAGAACCATAGGCCATAGAGGTGATCGTAAAGCGGTTCCTGCAGGCAGGTGATCAGTCCGCCCACGACCACGATCATCGGCCACCAGATCCGCTTGGCCATGCAATAGCGGACGACCAGCCCGACGCTGACCACCGCGATCGCAATCGTGACCCATAACGCGATCATCTCGTTGGGTTGCGGGACCAGATGGTCCTGCGCGAAACTTTGTACGGGGGCCATAATCGCTCTCCTCTCGGCTGGGCCAGTTGGTTCGCATTAGTACGATCGTGTGCGGAATGTCAACCGCTGTTTACATGCTGCGCTGCAGTGCTATGATCCGGCGATGAAAGCTCAGACTAAGATCAAGAATGCCGCCGCGACGCGCGAGGCGATCCTGCTCGCCGCACGAGAGCTCTTCGCTGCCGAGAGTTTCGAAGCAGTCGGCATGCGCGATGTCGCGCGTGCGGCCGACGTGAACGTCGCACTGGTCAGCCGCTACTTCGGGTCCAAGGAGGAGCTTTTCGGCAAGGTCCTTCTGGAGCGCGGTAAGGAGCCATGGTTTGGAGGGGCGCGCACCGCTTGCGAGCTTGCCGCCTGGCTCGGCAACCTGGCGATGTCGGACGGGGCGGACGATCACCGCGCTGACCTGGAGCGTCTGTACATCATCCTGCGCTCGGCCTCGTCCCCCGCGACCGCGCGGGTGATCAACGAGGCCTTCGTCGAGGACGTGTTCAACCCGCTTGCCGGCCTGCTGGGCGCGCCAGACGGGGAAGTGCGCGCCGGTCTGGCGCTAATTCTGGTGATCGGCACTACCGTGCTGAACGGCATCCTCAGCGTGCAGCCGATTAGTGAGGAGCTGCGCGAGACAGGCCGCCAGCGACTGGTCTCGTTGATTGAGCAGGCACTGGCAGCGAGGTGACGGGTCAGGCGATCGTTAGCGAGCAGCGGTCGAGCACTGTCTCGTTCCGCTCCTGCGCGACGGCGCGGAAGCGGATGGCGTCGCCTTCCTCAAAGAAGTCGACCCGGATCGTCTCGCCCGGCATCACTGGCTTGGAAAACCGCGTGAACATGCCGGTCAGCCGTGCCGGATCGTTGTCGCAATAGGCGGAAAGCGCAGCCCGGCACGCAATGCCGTTAGTGCACAGGCCATGCAGGATGGGCGCGGGAAAGCCTGCCTTGGCAGCGATCGCCGGATCTGCGTGGAGCGGGTTCCAGTCGCCTGATAGGCGATAGATCAAGGCCTGGCGCGGCAGTGTCGCGATGGCGACGCTACAGTCGGGCGCGCGGTCGGGCAGGGCGGTCGCGGGGGCAGGTGGCTCACCGAAGCCCCCTTGCCCGCCGTCGCCCCGCAGGAACAGCGTCGATCGCACCGTTGCGATGTGTGTGCCGGTGGCGACGTCGTAGAGCTCCTTGTCCTGGTGCATCAGTGCGCCGCGGCCGTCGCCTTTGTCCTCGATGGCGCGCACCGAGTATTCGCCGCGCAGAGCGCCCGTCGGCGGCAAGGGCGCATGCATGCGGAAATCCTGCTCGGCGTGGAGGATCTTGACCCAGTCGATCCCGAACTCAGGGCGCTGCGCCCAGAAGCCGGGATGGCACAACACGTTGACGTAGGACGGCACGCTCTTGAGCGCGCCTTCGTAGACGAACGGCAGTTCCTGCGTATCGGTCGGATCGCCACCATAGCCCAGGCCAAGGGCATAGAGGACCGTTTCACGAATGCCGTATTCCTGGACGATGGGTTCGATGCGCAACGCGCGAATGACATCGAGTTTCATGAGCCTCCCCGTGCTAGTGGATCGAGACCAGGCCGATTGCCCGTGCGATTCACACTTGTTGGTAAGCCTGCGTACCAATAAGACTAGGAAATGAAAAGTCTTGGCAAACGGTGAGGATTGAGGATGCTGGATGAAAGCCGCTACGAGGCACTTAAGTTTACCCGCAACGGTCGAGTGCTGACCGTCTCGATTAACCTGCCCGACAAAGCCAACGCGGTAACACACCAGCTGCATGTCGAGATGTCGAGAGTGTTCGACGATGTGGCTGACGACGCGGGCAGCGACATCATCGTCCTTACTGGCGAAGGCAAGGTCTTTTGCGCTGGCGGCGACATGAATTGGCTGGCGGGCGAGCTTGAGAACGGACTAGCGCCGTTCATCGTCGAAGGGCGGGTGATGAAACGCATCGTCTCGTCGCTGCTCGACTGTCCCAAGCCGGTGATCGCCAAAGTCAACGGCGACGCGATGGGTTTCGGCGCGACGATCGCGTTGCTGTGCGACGTAGTGTTCGCGGCTGAGGGAGCACGCTTTGCCGACCCGCACGTCAAGGTGGGCCTCGTCGCGGGCGACGGTGGGGCGCTGATCTGGCCGGCGCTGATCGGCTACGGCAAGGCGCGGCACTATCTCCTCAGCGGCGACCCCATCGAGGCAACGGAGGCCGAGCGCCTCGGTCTTATCGCCTTCGCAGTGCCGGGTGATCAGCTTGACGAGGAAGTAGCTTCATACGCGCGGCGCATGGCGCGGGGCGCCCAATCAGCGATCCGCTACACCAAGATTGCCGCAAACATCGGCCTGCGCGAGAAGCTGACCTCGGTGCTCGAAGCAAGCATCGCCTTCGAGGGGTTGTCACGCCATACCGATGACTATCGCGAGGGTGTCATGTCCTTCGTTGAGAAGCGCAGGCCGACGTTCACCGGCTTCTAGAGATCGTCTTCGCTGACCTTGATGAACGCGTTCGCGTCCTCGGCCTTGCCGGTCAGGACGTGTTCCTCATGAATATCCTTGAGGTTGAGCTTCACCTTGAACAACACCTTTTCAGCGATTTTGGCTTCCTCCGCGGTAAGGCCCTTCATGACCCGACGATTGGCTTTGCTGGCGACGGCGATCATCAGCCCAATCGTCTCGTACCCCTTCTCGGTGATGAACACGCGGCGGGCTCGGGCATCGCTGTCGTCGGCGCGACGCTCGATATGGCCGCTGTTTTCGAGCCGCTCAAGCAGGCCGCCGGTGGTCACCTTGCCAATCTCGAGCAGGCGAGCAAGATCGACCTGGGTCATGCCCGAGTTGCCGCTGCGCGACAGAGCACTCAGCAACGACCACTGCGAACGGGTGATGCCGTACGGCTTCATGATGTCATCCATGACAATCCTGCGCAGGCGGGATACGTCGTGGATCAAGTACCCAAAGGTGAACTTCTTGGCCGTAGGACGCCGGGGAGCATCCTCCTTGGTCTCGGCCGGTAGTTCGGTCGTCGTCTTCTTCGGCATCGTATTCCGATCATCGCAGATTGCTGGTCGGTATCCGCGACGCAGGGTCGACGCAAGTCAGCAATCGTTTGCTCCCGTGCGATAAGGCAGGGCGCGTTGATCCCGCCGCCTGTCTGCTATCGCACAAAGGTAACCTCCTCGTCGCAACGATGCATGCACGCGTTGACAATGCGCGTGCACACTAACTAGTAAGGAGGCGTACGAAAAAGGATTTCAGATGGCGAGGGTCTCGGCCGCGCAAGGCATTCAACTATACACCGGCTTCACGGTGCATGTAACTGGCGGCGTACTCGACCTTGTCCTCGACAGACCCGAGGCGGGCAACGCCATCGCGTCCGAAGCCATCCCCGAGCTCGCCGCCGTGTTCACGCAAGCGGCGTTGGACAACGCGGTGCGAGTCGTGTCGATCCGTGCCACAGGTGCGTCGTTCTGCGTCGGCGGAGACGTGAAAGGGTTTGCTCGCACAATTGGGCAAACGCCGACCGAGCGGCACGCAGACTACTTCGCTCGTATGGATCGGGCGCGACTGCTGATGGAGGCATATATTGCCCTACCGATGCCCGTGATTGTCGCCTGCCAGGGCGCGGTAGCCGGAGCGGCGGTAGCATACCCTTGCGGAGCCGACATCGTTCTGGCCGAGCCCAGGGCCAAGTTCGTGTTCCCCCACCAGCGTCTCGGCCTGCCGCCGGATGGCGGGCTGACTTACCTGCTGCCGCGCGTCGTCGGTGTGCGCAAAGCGACCGAACTGGCGATCACCGCAGCAACGATCGATGCCGAGGAGGCTCTGCGGCTGGGCATCGTAAGTCGAATTGTTGAGACTGACATGCTTCAGGCCGAGGCGCAGAAGCTGGCAGCTCGATTGGCTGCGGCGCCGCGTGGGGCGGTGCGCAAGGCCCATGCGCTGATGCGCCGGTCACTCGCCAGCACGCCTGCCGAGCAGCTGGCTGCTGAACGTGACGCGATTGCCGACTCGGTCGCAGATCCGGATTTCACCGAGGGTGTGCGCGCCTTTATCGAAAAGCGCCGCCCAGACTTTCCATCAACGAGGCCGGACAGCGACACGACATGAGTGCCCTTGAAATGGGACAACCAACTTGATAAGCAAGCGAACTATAGAACGAGCATACTAGGAGGGGTTGTTGGACATCCGCCTGACCGAAGACCAGGAAGCGATCCGCGACGCTGTGCGCCGCGTGTGCGACGGCTTCGGAGACGAATACTGGGGTGCCAAGGAAGAGGAAAAGGCGTTCCCGCACGAGTTCCACCGGGCCATGGCCGATGCTGGCTGGCTGGGCATCACCATGCCCGAGGAACTCGGCGGCGCGAACCTTGGGGTCACCGAAGCGGCTATAATGATGCATGAGGTCTCGGCCAGCGCCGGCGGCTATTCGGCGGCCTCGACGATCCACCTTAACATCTTCGGACCCCATTCGGTCGTGGTCAACGGCACGCCCGAACAGAAGGAGCGCATGCTCAAGCCGCTGATCGCGGGTGAGGACAAGGCCTGCTTCGGCGTCACCGAGCCCGACGCGGGCCTCGACACGACCAGCATCAAGACCTTCGCCACCAAGGTCGAGGGCGG
Source organism: Novosphingobium sp. 9U (assembly GCF_902506425.1). Lineage (NCBI taxonomy): Bacteria > Pseudomonadati > Pseudomonadota > Alphaproteobacteria > Sphingomonadales > Sphingomonadaceae > Novosphingobium > Novosphingobium sp. 9U. The sequence goes on from NZ_LR732488.1 coordinate 190,287, forward strand.
CTATCGCGTCACCGGGCGCAAGATCTGGACCTCCTCGGGTCAAGTTGCCAACAAGATCCTGCTGCTCACGCGCACCACCCCCAAGGAGGAGTGCAAGCGGCCGACCGACGGCATGACGCTGTTCTACACCGACCTTGACCACAGCCAGGTCGAAGTGCGCCGCATCCCCAAGATGGGCCGCAACGCCGTCGACTCGAACGCGACCTTCATCGACGACTACTTCGTGCCTGAGGCGGACAGGATCGGTGAAGAAGGCAAGGGCTTCCACTACATCCTGCACAGCCTCAATCCCGAGCGCGTGCTGGTGGGCATCGAAGCGGTCGGGCTGGGCCGCGGTGCGCTCAAGCGGGCGGCGCAGTATGCGGGCGAGCGCAAGGTGTTCGGGCGCCTGATCGGTCAGAACCAGGGAGTGCAGCACCCGCTCGCGGAGAATTGGATTTACCTCGAGAGCGCCTACTGGATGATCATGCGCGCGGCGAGCCTGTATGATCAGGGCCTGCCTTGCGGCGCCGAGGCGAACGCGGGCAAGTTCCTGGGCGGGCGTGCGGCGTTCGACGCCTGCACCCGCGCGGTGATGACGCACGGCGGCATGGGCTACTCCACCGAATACCAGGTAGAGCGCCTGTTCCGCGAGTCCATCCTGATGCGCATCGCGCCGATTACCGAACAGCTGATCCTCAGCTTCATCGCCGAGCGCGAGCTTGGCCTGCCCAAATCCTATTGAGAGTGACAATGAGCGATTTCGGTATCACTGCCTTTGGCGCCTATGTCCCACGCCTGCGGCTCGATCGAGGCGCGATTGCTGCCGCGCACAAGTGGATGGCGCCAAGCTTGAAAGGCCTGGCCAAGGGCTCACGCGCATTCTGCAACTGGGACGAGGACACCATCACCATGGCGGTCGAGGCGGGGCGCGATGCTTTGCGTGATCGCGATCGCTCGACGCTGACGGCGCTGGGCTTCGCGTCCACGCGCGCCCCTTACGCTGACCTGCAAGCGAGCGCGATCATCGGCGGCGCGCTCGACTTGCCGCACACCGTGCGCACGATCGATAGCGGCCTCGGGCAGCGGGCGGGCACCTCCGGTCTGCTCGCGGCGCTTAAGACGGGTGAGCCGTCGCTGTTCATTGCGTCCGATGCCCCGCTTGGCCGTCCGGCGAGCACGCAGGAGATCGGCTACGGTGCGGGGGCTGCAGCCTTCGTGCTCGGCACCGAGAACGTCGCGGCGCGCCTTGTCGGGGCAGGCAGCGTGGCGGCGACTTTCGTCTCGCATTTTCGCGACGAAGGCGAGAGCTTCGAGTACCACTGGGAGGAGCGCTGGGTCCGCGACGAGGGCTATGCCAAGCTCGTGCCCCCTGCGGTCAAGGCAGCCCTGGAGCAGGCGGGCATCGGCATCGCCGAGGTCACGCACCTCGCCATGCCTTCGCCGCTGCGCAACATTGCCGTCGCCACTGCCAAGCAGATCGGCTTTGCCGGCGAGCAGGTCGACAACTTGGATGACGGCTGCGGCTATGCCGGCAGCGCCCATGCCACGCTTATGCTGGCGCGCGCGCTGGAGACGGCTGAGGCGGGTGACCGCGTGCTGGTGATCAGCTTTGGGCAGGGCGTCGATGCGCTGGTGTTCGAAGTCACGGAGGCTATCACGCAGGCGCGGCCGGAGCGTGGCGTCGCGGGTTCGTTGGCTAACGGCCTGATGACGGATTCGTACCTGCGCATGCTCAGTTTTCAAGGCGGGATAGAGCCCGAATGGGGCATGCGCGCCGAGAAGAGCGCCAAGACCGCTCTGACCGAGCAGTATCGCACTGCCGATCAGGTCGAGGGCTTCAAGGCCGGGCACTGCGGCGAGTGCGGAACGATCCAATTTCCGCAGCTGCAGTACTGCGTGAACTGCCATGCGCCCAAGGAGCAGTTCGACTCTGTCTCGCTGATCGACCAGCCCGCCAAGGTCATGACCCACACCGCGGACTGGCTTTCCTACTATCCGTCGCCCCCGCTTCACGGCGGCTTCGTGCAGTTCGACAACGGCGCGCGGCTGCAGATGGAGATGGTCGATGTTGGTCCCGAGGGGCTTGAGCTCGGCGCGTCGCTGGAGATGGTGTTCCGCGTCAAAGAGCAGGACCGCCAGCGCGGCTATAATCGCTACTTCTGGAAAGCCGTGCCCAAGCTCGGCGGCGAAAAGGACTGATCACGTGGCCACGGGTATCAAGGACAAGGTCGCCATTATCGGCGCTGGCTGCTCCAAGTTCGGGGAGCGCTGGGACAAGGGCTCGCCCGAGCTCATGGCCGAGGCGTTTGAGGAAGCGCTGGCCGACGCCGGCATCGAGCGCAACCAGATCGAGGCTGCGTGGTTCGGCTGCTACGGCGACGCCATCAATGTCGGCAATAGCTCGATCCCGGCAGCTATCGCGCTGCGCCTGGATGGTATCCCAGTCAGCCGCATGGAGAACATGTGCGCGACTGGCACCGAGGCGCTGCGTGGGGCCACGTACGCCGTCGCCTCCGGCGCGGTCGACGTTGCGCTCGCCATCGGCGCAGAGAAGCTGAAGGACACGGGCTACGGCGGCCTACCGCCCGCCTTCAAGGGGACGTTTAACGACTTGTGGATGCCGATGGTCTCCGCGCCCGCTGGCTTCGCTCCGCTCGCCGATGGCTACCGGACCAAGTACCAGATCTCCAAGGAAGACCTGAAGCGCGCGATTGCCCATGTCAGTTGGAAGAGCCACCAGAACGGGGTGCACAGCCCGAAGGCGCATTTCCAGAAGGCGGTCTCGATGGAGACAATCCTCAACGCGCCGATGATCGCCGATCCGCTGGGATTGTATGACTGCTCGGGCGTGTCGGACGGCGCGGCTTGTGCCATCGTCACCACGCCCGAGATCGCGCGGGCTCTCGGCAAGACGGACATTGTCAGTATCAAGTCGCTGCAGATCTCGACCAGCTCTGGCCGTGAGACGCAGATGAGCGACTGGGATGGCTCTTACGTGCCCAACACGCGCAATGCGGCCAAGCGGGCGTATGCCGAGGCGGGGATCACCGATCCCAAGTCGCAGCTGAGCCTGACCGAGGTGCACGACTGCTTCTCTATAACCGAGCTGGTGACGATGGAGGACCTGGGTCTCTCGGACGACGGCCAGGCCGTAAGGGACGTGCTCGACGGCAAGTTCGACCGCGACGGCGCCATCCCGTGCCAGATCGACGGCGGTCTCAAGTGCTTCGGCCACCCGATCGGCGCATCCGGCCTGCGCATGGCCTATGAAGTCTACACGCAGCTGCTCGGCCGCGCCGGTGCGCGCCAGTTGTCGAACCCGAGCATGGGGCTGACGCACAACCTGGGCGGTGTGCCCTACCAGGGCGTGGCGGCGATCTCGATCCTGGGGCTGCTCTGATGGCCGGCTTGTGGTTCGATGACCTGACGATCGGACAGACCTTTCAGCACGACATTCGCCGGACTGTGACCGAGACGGACAACCTCCTGTTCTCGACGCTGACTCACAACCCGGCGCTGCTGCACCTCGATGCCGAGTACATGAAGACGACCGACTACGGCCGCATTCTCGTGAACTCGACGTTCACGCTGGGGCTGATGGTGGGCGTCTCTATCGGCGACACGACGCTGGGCACCGCGGTGGCTAACCTCGGCTGGGACGAAGTGCGCTTCCCCGCGCCGGTGTTCATCGGCGACACGCTGCGGGTCGAGACCGAGGTGATCGACTTGCGCGAATCCAAGAGCCGGCCGACTGCGGGCATCGTCACCTTCGCGCACCGTGCCTACAACCAGGACGGCAAGCTGGTTGCCTCGTGCAAGCGCAGCGGGATGCAGATGAAGAAGCCAGCATGAGCCGGCTGCGCTCCTTCCTGTTTATTCCGGGCGACAGCGAGAAGAAGCTCGGCAAGGTCGACGAGAGCGGCGCCGACGCCGTGGTGCTCGACCTTGAGGATGCGGTCGCACCCGCCAATAAGGCGCTCGCGCGGCAGATGGTGACCGACTTCCTCAAGGCGCGCCCACGCGCGGGTCGCACCGTACAGCTGTGGGTACGCGTGAACCCGTTCGACACCGGCATGACCGAGGACGATGTCGCCGCCATCATGGTTGGCGCCCCCGATGGCATCATGCAGCCCAAGATCGACGGTCCGGACTGCGTAGCCAAGCTTTCCGCCTTGCTTGATCACTACGAGGAAGGACAGGGCGTTCCCGCCGGATCAACCCGCATTCTGCCGGTTTCCACCGAGACGCCGATTGCGCCATTCCGCCTCGGCGATTTCGCCACAGCCGGTCTCACGCGCCTGGCCGGCCTGACCTGGGGCGCCGAGGACTTGTCGGCGGCGATGGGCGCGAGCACCAATGTCGGCGCCGACGGCAAGTGGGCGTTCACCTACCAACTGGTGCGCTCGCTGACCCTGATGGCGGCACACGCCGCCGGAGTGCCGGCCTATGAGACGCTCTACGTCGACTTCCGCGACGACGAGGGTCTGCGCGCATCGTGCCGCGCGGCGCGGGCCGAGGGATTCTCAGGCCGCATCGCGATCCACCCTGCGCAGGTCTCCGGCATCAATGACAGCTTTTCGCCAAGCGAAGAGGAAGTCGCCTTCGCCCGGCGCGTGATCGAAGCCTTCGATGCCGAGCCCAATGCCGGCACCGTCGGCATCGACGGAAAAATGTACGACATCCCCCACCTAAAGGCCGCGCGCCGCACCCTCAAGGCTGCAGGCGCATGATCGCAGTTGCGCACGACAGCGGAAGCTTCGTCGACCGGGATATCTTTGAGCCCGAGCACAATGCTTATCGTGACTCCGTTCGCCGCTTTGTCGAAACCGAGCTGCAGCCCCATCACGCGCAGTGGGAGAAGGACGGCATCGTGCCGCGCGAGGCATGGCTGAAGGCCGGCGAGATCGGCATGCTGTGTCCCTCGGTTCCCGAGGAGTACGGCGGCATCGGCGCCGACTTCCTCTACAGCGTCGTGATGATCGAGGAGATCACCCGGGCCAACGTTACCGGACCTGGCTTCATGGTCCACTCCGAGATGGTCGCGCCCTACATCCTGGCGTGGGGCAGTGAGGAGACCAAGCAGCAGTGGCTGCCGCGCATGGTCACCGGCGAGGTGATCGGTGCACTCGGCATGACAGAACCCGGTGCCGGCAGCGACGCCAAGGAACTGCGGACGCGGGCCGAGCGAGTTGGCGACGAATACGTCATCAACGGCCAGAAGACCTACATCTCCAACGGCTCGCAGTGCGACCTGATCGTGCTCGCCTGCAAGACCGATCCGGCGGCAGGCGCACGCGGCGTGAGCCTGATCGTCGTCGACGCCGACCAGCCCGGTTTCGAGCGCGGGCGCAAGCTCGAGAAGATCGGTCTGAAGGCGCAGGACACGGCCGAGTTGTTCTTCAACGACGCGCGCGCGCCGATTTCCGCGCGGCTCGGTGAGGAGGGCACCGGTTTCGGCATGCTGATGACCAAACTGGCGCAGGAGCGGTTGTCGATCGGCATCAAGGGCCTCTCGGCCTGCGAAGCGGCGCTGCGCTGGACGGTCGAGTACGTGCAGGAGCGCAAGCTGTTCGGCCAAACGCTGGGCGGTATGCAGAACACCCAGTTCGTTCTCGCCCAACTTTGCGCCGAAGTCAGCCAGGGCCGCGTCATGGTTGACTGGGGCATTCGACGCTTCCTGGCGGGCAAGCTCTCGGCAGTTGACGCCAGCAAGATCAAGTTGCTCGCCACGGAACTGAACGGCCGCGTCGTCGACCAGTGCCTGCAGTTCTTCGGCGGCTATGGCTACATGACCGAATACCCGATCGCGCAGGCTTACGTCGATGCGCGCATCTCGCGCATCGCGGGCGGGGCCAACGAAGTGATGCGCCAAATCATCGCGCGCGACATGTTCCGCAAGAACTGAAAAGGAGAGGCAGATGGAAAACTATCCAAAGCCCGACAACGACACGCTGCTGGCGATCTATCGCAAGGCCTCGCTTATCCGACACAACGACGAACGCGTCATCAAGGCGATGATGACCGGCAAGCTGATGATGCCGTACTACTCGGTCGCCGGGCAGGAGATCATCCCCTCCGCGCTCTCCGTCAATCTGAACGACGACGACAAGATCTCGACGATCTATCGCGGCACGCACGACATGCTGGCGAAGGGCTTTCCCTTGAAGCCGCTGTGGGCCGAACTCGCCGGCAAGGTAACCGGCAGCTGCAAGGGTAAGGGCGGCGTCATGCACCTTACCCATCCGTCGAGCGGCTGCATGGTGACCACCGGCATCGTCGGCTCCTCAATGCCGATCGCGCTGGGTATGGCCTGGGCTGCCAAGCTGGCCGGGAAGGGCAACGTCGCTGTGGCCAACTTCGGAGACGGCGCGGCCAACATCGGCGCGTTCCATGAATCGCTCAACCTTGCGGCGCTGTGGAAACTACCCGTGATCTTCATCTGCCAGAACAACCGCTATGCCGAGCACACCAGCTTCAGCAACTCCACTGCAGTGGAGAGGCTCTCCACCCGCGCCGCAGGCTACGGCATGCCAGGCGTGACGGTGAACGGCAACGACGTCGACGAAATGTACGGCGCCGCACGCGTCGCCGTCGATCGTGCCCGCGCTGGGGAAGGCCCGACGCTGATCGAGGCGCTGACCTTCCGCTTCAACGGTCACCTCGTCGGCGACGCAGCCGGCTACATTCCCAAAGAGGAGCTCGAAGCTGCGAAGGCAAACGATCCGGTGCCGGTGCTGCGCCGCCGCGTGATCGAAGCTGGCGCCGCGAGCGAGGCTGAGCTCGAGGCCATCGACAACAATCACAAGGCGCGGATCGAGGAGGCCTACGAAGCGGCGCTGACCGCCGAGTTTCCGCCGATCGAAGAAATTAAACGCGACGTCTACGCGTACGAGCTGGATTGAGGATCACGCCAATGGCAACGCAGACCATGAACACCATTCAGGCCGTCAACCTGGCGCTTCACGATGCGATGAAGGCGGACGATACGCTTCTTGTACTGGGCGAAGACGTCGCCGATCGTGAGGAGGGCGGCGTCGTTGGCGCCACCAAGGGGCTGTCCACCGCGTTTGGCGACGACCGCGTCAAGTCGACGCCCATCTCCGAGCAGGCGATCATCGGCTCCGCCATCGGCGCCGCGATGTGCGGGCATCGCGTGGTCGCCGAGATCATGCTGATGAACTTCACGACGGTTGCGATGGACATGATTGTCAATCACGCGGCCAAGCTGCGCTTCATGTCTGGCGGGCAGACGCACGTACCGATTACAATCCGCATGATGACCGGCGCCGGCTTTTCCAACGGCGGCCAGCACAGCGATTACCTGGAAGCCTGGTTCGCGCACACCGCGGGCATCAAGGTGGTAGCGCCCTCGAGTCCCAACAGCGCCTACGCCCTGCTGCGCTCGGCGATCGAGGATCCCGATCCGGTGATCTTTATCGAAAACCTGCCGACCTATTTCGCGCCGGGTTCGGTCACCCCGGAGAAGTTCCCGCTCGGCAAGGCCTTCGTGGAGCGCGAGGGTACGGACGTGACCATTATCAGCTACGCCGCGATCATGACCAACGTGCGGGCGGCGGTCGAGCAGCTCGAGGCGCAGGGCGTCTCGGTCGAGCTTATCGATTTGCGCACGATCTCCCCATGGGACAAGGAGACCGTACTGGCGTCGGTCGCAAAGACCGGCCGCGCGCTGATCGTACACGAAGCGGTACGTGAGTTCGGCGTCGGCGCGGAGATCGGCATGCACATCAGCGAGCATTTGTTCGGCCGACTCAAGGCTCCAGTGCGCCGGCTGGGCGGCGCGTTCTGCCCGGTACCTTACTCCAAGCCGCTCGAAACCGCCTTCGTACCGCAGAAGGATGACATCGTGAGCACGGTCACCACGATGCTCTGACGACTCCTCACCGTTTCTCCCGACCTGCTGCCGCAGTCCCCGTGACTGCGGCAGTCTTTTGTGGGCGATACTGCCAGGTCACGGCGCAGCGCGTCGAGGCGGATAGGAGCTGGGAATCAGCCTTGAGCTTCAGAAGCGATGGCGCAGGCCGGCAAGCGGGCCGTCGCCGCCCAAGTCTATCGCCAGGCCTTCAGCACTGGCGGAGGCGTAGTTCTGTTTCAGGTAGCGGTAGCTGGCAAAGACCTGGGTGCGCGGGTGCAGCGCGTAGGCGACCTCTCCGCGCAAGTCGAGCGAGTGCCGCTGGCTGTCGCGACGACCAGCGAGGAGCTTGCCCTGGAGCTCCAGCCGCCGCGCCGGGCGCGCCGCGACCAGCAGCCCCGCAGCCGGTTCGGCCCAGTCGCCTTTCGCGCGTAGCACCGCCGGAGCGGTGCCGAAGCGCGCATTGATCGAGTTGTACCGCAGCCCCAGCAGCGGCGTGACCGCGACCGAGCGGCCAAGATCGAAGCGGTAGCCGCCCGTCATCTCCAGCGCGAGCACGCGCACCTTCACGTCCTGGCCCAGCAAGGGCACGAAGCGATCCCGCTTGAAGTCGACGCCGATGCCCTCGATCGCGAGGGTCGCACGCCCCTTGCTGAGCGCGGCACGGCCCATCGCACCCAGGCGCAGACCGGATGCAAGATCCTGCGGTCGCACATGGATGGGTAGCGACAGTACCCCCAGCGAGACCGTGCCGTCCACCGTCGGCGCCCAGACGTAAGGCTCGGCCGTGAACTGCACCTGTTTGGGGTCGGCATCGGGAGCATCTTGCGCCTGGGTCGTGAACGGCAGCAACGAGCCGGCGAGGCCGATCGCTGTCGCTGCGAGATAGGCGGGCAGGGTGCGGAAGGTCACGAAGCGAATTGCACCTTCGTGGCTGCGGGTGTCGCCCCGACGCGCCCTGTGGCGGGCGCTTCAACGCACAGCTTGAGCGAGATCAGATAGGCAAGGCTCATCGAGAAGCCGAGCGTCACCAGCGTCGCCGCCTGCGTCAACCACAGACCCTGTCCCGAATTCAGCGCCAGCCAGATCGGCCAGCCTGACGCGATCTCGGCCGAGGCGGTCGCGGCGGGAACCAGCACCAGCGTCAGCAGCGCGCGCGGCCCGCGCAGCACGTCGTCGAGCGCGTGCAGGGCGGCGCCCACGAAGATCGGCATCAGCGTGTTGGTCATGGCCATCCAAATCGGAAAGCCCAGGATTTTGAACGGCTGCTCGCCATAGTAGGTGTAGATGTCGCCGATCTGCAGCGCGGGTACTTCCAGCAGCAGGTTGGCGAACCAGCCAAAGAAGTAGAGCTTCCAAAGCGTTGCGCTGCGCATGCCGTCTTGAAAGTGGCGATACGCCCAATAGCCCATGCCGCCGATGAACCAGGGATAGGCAAAGACCATCCACAGCGGTACTGAGCGGTTAAAGATGCGGTACATGGGCGTGGTGTCGAGCTCGGCCCACCAGACCAGCACGGCCACGTCGTAGATGCACTCCTGGAACGATGCGATCGCAGCGCCAGCAATCACCAGCAGCGGGAGCCAGCGGCCGGTTCGCTTTGCATCGCGCGCCGCATAGGCAGTCGCGGCGCAGAAGATGGCGATGCTGATCGCCAGGATGTACGGGTAGTACGGGGACATCGCCATATGAACCGGTGGCTCCGGCATCTGGTTCGGCAGTTGCATCGTCCGCTCTCCCTTTATGGTTCTTGACGGTCAGAAAGCCACTTGGTCGCCGCCCTTCAGCGCGAGGATTTCGCGTGCCTCGGCAGGCGTCGCGATCTCGCCGCCCAGCCCTTCGATGATCTGGCGCACCTTGGTGACTTGCGCCGCATTGGTCTGAGCAAGCTCGCCCTTACCGAGCCAGAGGCTGTCCTCCAGCCCGACGCGCACGTGCCCTCCCATGCTGGCAGCCATGGCGGCGACCTTCATCTGGTTAACGCCGGCGGCCAGCACGGACCAGCGGTACTGGTCGCCGAACAGGCGGTCGGCGGTGCGCTTCATGTGCATCACGTCGTCGGGATGGGCGCCGATGCCGCCCAGCAGGCCGAAGCAGGTCTGGATGAACAGCGGGCCTTGGGCCAGGCCCTCCTTCCAGAAGTAGTGCAGGTTGTAGAGGTGGCTGGTGTCGTAGCACTCGAATTCGTAGCGTGTGCCCGTCGCGTTCAGCGTCTCCATTGCATAACGGATGTCCTTGAAGCTGTTGCGGAAGACGAGGTCATGGCTCGCCTCCAGCATCTCGGGCTCCCAGTCGTGCTTCCATTCGCGGCTGCGCTTGAGCATCGGGAACAGGCCGAAATTCATCGAGCCCATGTTGAGGCTGGCCACTTCGGGCTTCCACGTCTCGGCCGGCTTCACCCGGTACTCGACGGGCATGTAGGGCGAGGCGCCCGTGGTGATGTTGACCACCACGTCGCTCGATTGCTTGATGACCTTCAGGAACGGCTCGAAGTCCTCGGGCGTGTGCACCGGGCGACCGTCCTGCGGATCACGCGCGTGAAGATGGACGATCGCGGCACCCGCCTCTGCTGCCTCCAGCGCGCTCTGTGCGATCTGCTCCACCGTAAGGGGTAGGTAAGGCGACATCGAAGGCGTATGGATTGAGCCAGTAATGGCGCAGCTGATGATGGTCTTCATGCTTCCTCTTCCGCGCGTGCCGCTTAGTAGGCTTGTACTATGCGGTGAGATAAGATGGTAGCGTACTATCTGTCAATCGCCGGGTGCATCGGTGAGATAGGCGGCGCGCAAGCCTTCGAGGGCCGACTCGCTCGCGCCCTGCGCCACGAGATACGCTTCGATGCTGCCGTGCCGCTCGCGCACCGCGTCCAGCGCTGCGCCGATGTACGCGGCCTTCACCCCGATCAGTGCACGGACCTGGCCTTCGTCCGTTTGCCCACCCGTGGGGATGTAGCGTTCGCGCACGTGCTCGCGCAGCTGCTCCATGCCCAAGCCCTCGTTCGAGCGCAGATAGTCCGCCACGATGGCAGACTCTTCGACACCGAGCACCGCGAGGATCAGCGCGGCGAGGGTGCCGGTGCGGTCCTTGCCGGCAGAGCAGTGGATCAGCGTGCGGCCACCGCTTCGGGCCATGCGCTCGATCGCGGTGACGAACAGCGGGGCGTAGTTGGGGTCGAACGGCAGCTGCGAGTAGAACGACGCATAGGCAGCATCGATCGCTTCCAGATCCGAGCCCGAGCGGCGCATGATCTGCAGGTGCGGCGCGTCGTGGTCCATTGCATTGTCATGAAAGATCACACGCGCGGCATCTCCCTGGCGCCAGGGCGAGACGTGCTCGGTGCGCTCGTCGAGGTAACGCAGATCTACGACGAGGTCGAAGTCGTACGCGAGCATCGCTGCGATCGCCGCGGCATCGAGCCAGCCCAGGTGGCCGCTGCGGAAGAGGCGGCCGCGTCGGACATAACGTCCGTCTGCGGTCCGCTGTCCGCCGAAGTCGCGGAAGTTGATGGGCGTGCTCACGTTTCCGCCTCCGCCTGGCTCATTGTGATGCGCACGCCGATCCTGATCCGGTCTCGTGACGCCTCATTACAGCTTTTGCGTGTGCTCATCCCGCAGGATGAACTTCTGAACCTTGCCCGATGCATTGAGCGGCAGCGCGTCGAGAACCTGCCAGAACCGCGGGACCCGATGCCGCGCGATCCGTGCGCGTAGCCATTCGGTCAGCGCGTCCGTATCGATGTTGCGGCCGGCGCGCGGCACCAACGCGGCGGCTACCTGCTCGCCCCAGCGCTCATCGGGCAGGCCATAGACCGCGGCTTGCGCCACGTCCTCGTGCGAGACCAGCACGTCCTCGATCTCGCGCGGGTAGATGTTCTCGCCGCCGCGGATGATCATGTCGCTCTTGCGGCCGGTGATCTGAATGTAGCCGTCGTCGCGCATGCGGCCGATGTCGCCGGTGTGCAGCCAGCCGTCGCGTTCCAGTGCCTCGGCGGTCCTCTCCGGCATCTCAAAGTAGCACAGCATCGTGGAGGGCGAGCGGATGCAGATTTCGCCCGGCTCGCCACGAGAGAGCACGCGGCCGTCTTGCGTGTCAACGATCTTCACCTCTGACAGGGCGAGCGGCCCGCCGACACTGTTGGACACCTGCTCGTCGGTGTCGCCGCGGCGGGTGGAGAACATCGCTCCGCTGGCCTCAGTCTGACCCATCAAGCTGGCGACTTCGGCGCCGATGCTCTCGCGCACGCGGCGGATGAGATCGGGCGCGACCGCGCTGCCGCCGGCGACGATCAGCTTGAGCGAAGACAAGTCGACAGTTGCGATCTCAGGGCACTCCAGCATGGCGACCAGCATCGTCGGTACTGCCATCGTCAGCTCGACTCGGTAGCGCGCGATCGCCTCGAGCACGGCGGCCGCCTCGAACTGAGGCTGCAGCACCTGCGTGCCGCCCGATGCAAGGGCGCCGAGCGTCATGGTCACACTGCCGCCAACGTGGAACATGGGCAGCAGGTTGAGCCAGACCGCTCCTTCGCCCGCCTCCAGATGCCGCGCGGTGAGCGCCGCATTGTTGACGATCCCACGGTGCGATAGCATCGCTGCCTTGGGCTTGCCCGAGGAGCCGGAGGTGAACAGGATCAGCGCTGGATCGGACGGCAGCACTTGCGGCAGCGGCTCCTCGCTGTGCTGCGCGCGGAACGCGTCCCATTCGTCCAAGTACGTGACGATCTCCAGCGCCGGCAGGACTTCGCGCAGCGCTTCAATCACCACTTGGTTGTCGAGCCCACGATAGATGCGGTCGAGGAACAGCCCGCGCGCGCGGCTCGTCGCCAGCGTGTATTCGACTTCGAGCGAACGGTTGCCCGGGTTGATGGTGACCAGCGTGACGCCGGCCAATGCAGCACCCAGCTGCAGCAGGAGGATCTCGGCACTGCCGCAGGCCCAGGTCGCCACCCGGTCCCCCGGCGCGAAGCGGGCGAGGAGGGCAGCCGCAGTGGTGCGTGCCTCCTGGTCCAGTTCCTCGTACGTCCAGCGCCGCTCGCCATGGCTAGCCTCGGAGCTTGCATCGGCCGGCACGATCAGCGCCGCGCGGGTCGGGAAGCGATGCGCCTGGCGCGCAAGCAGCTCGCCGACCGAGAGGTCGAGCAAGGGCGCATCCGTTGCGCCTGCTGCGATCGCGGCGTCCGGTGAGATCGAAAGGGTCACGCGTCCTCTTTCCCTGTCTGCATCTTTGGTCGCACCCGCCAGCAAAAAGGTTCGCATGCGAACTTGACCACCGCTGAATATCCTCCGTATCATAGTAAGCGCAACCTAAAATGTCGTATGGTACAGTACGACAAATTGTAAGGAGTGGATGGTCATGAGGACGCCCTATCGCATCGCGGTGGCGGGACCTGGAGGACTTGGCCTGTGCGCGATCCGCGAAATCCAGCGCCTGCCCGAACTCGAGCTTGCCGCCGTTCTCGCCTATTCGCCGCATAAGGATGGCGTCGACGCGGGCGAACTCGCTGGCATCGGCCCGGTCGGTGTCAGTGCCACGACCAGCCTCGACACGTTCCTCGACACCGAGATCGACTGTGTCCTGCACTGCGGCCGCGATTTCGGTGACTGGCGCACGGACGACGAGATCCTGCGCATGCTGGAGAGGGGCGTCAACGTGGTGACCATGCTGCCCTACCACTTCCTGCAGTCACGTGGCGCGGAGATCGCCGCGCGGTTCCGCGCCGCGGCAGAGAAGGGCGGGGCGACCCTGCATGGATCGGGCATCACCCCGGGCTTCTTCAACGAGCGCTTTGCGATTGCTGCGACCGGGCTCGTCAACGACGTCACCCACATCCGCTTCGCCGAGTTCTTCAACATCGGCCCGGTCGTAGGCGGCGGCGATATGCTGCGCATGTTCGGCTTCGGCTCGCCCAAAGCGCAAGTGGAAGGCAATGATGCCGCCGCCGCCATGGCCGAGGCCTACCTGCGCCAGCCGATCCTGTTCTACGCCGATCAGTTCGGCATCGACGTAGAACGGATCGAGCGCACCGCTCGGCTCGCGGAGACCGATCGGGCGCTCTCCGAGCCGGTCATGTCGATCGACCCGGGCACCGTAGGATTGGTGTCCTATGCCTGGACGGGATACAGCAAGGGCAAGCCGTTCTATACCACCGAGGTTTATTGGTATCTCGGCGACTCCATGCGTCCCGACGAGTGCCCGGTAAACGACTTCTGGCTGATCGAGATCGAAGGGCGGCCGTCCCTGCGTATCACCGTGGCCGGGCAGGCCTCGTACCAGGAGAACGTCTATATCAAGCCCGACGAGCCGACGCCGCCGGGCTACATCATGACGGTGGTGGCGATGCTGCAGGCGGTACCCGCGGTGGTGGAGGCTGCGCCAGGCCTCCTGCTACCGGCATTGCCGCAGTTCCACTGGAAGCCTGACATGCGCGTTGCGGTGCCGGGGAAGGCGCGCTGACATGGCGACCATCCTCATCACGGGCGCCGCGGGTGGCATCGGGCGTGCCCTTGTCGAGCGCTCGCTCACGCGCGGTGACCGGGTCATCGCTGGCGTGCGCAACCCTGACGAGACGCATGGCTTTGGCGCCGGCCCCAACCTGCTTGTGGTGCCGCTCGACGTGTCGGACACCGGCTCGGTCGACACCGCTTTCGCTCAGGCGGACAATTGGCTTGCGGGTACGCCGCTCAACGCGGTGGTGAACTGCGCGGCGATCTGTCCGCTCGGTGCGGTCGAGGTGCAGTCGGAGCAGGTGATCCTCGACACGCTCAACACCAACGCCGTCGGCTCGGCGCGCATGATCCGTGCCGCTTTGCCGCGACTGCGCGGGCACGATGGACGGATCGCGCTGGTGACCTCGCTGTGGGGACGCGTTTCGGGACCGATGCTCAGCGCCTACTGCGCTTCCAAGTTCGCAATCGAGGCGATCGTGGATTCGGCCCGTCGCGAGATACGCGGCCAGGATGCGCGCATCATCCTGATCGAACCGGGCGTGGTGCGCACCAAGCTGGTGGACAATCAGGTGGCCGACGCCAACCGCGCTGTCGGTGCGCTCGCCGGCGAGCAGGCGCGGATCTATCGCGCGCTCTACGAAAGCTACCATCGCATGATCGCGAAGAACTCGGGCGGCGGCATCTCGGCCGAGGAGTGCGCGCGCCAGATCCAGGATGCGGTCTTCGCACGGAACCCGAAGGCGCGGTATCGAGTCGGGATGGATGCCAAGGCGGTTTCCGCGTTGGCACGGGTTCTGCCCGACAGCGCGCTCGATGGTGCGTTCAAGATGCTCATCAAGTGACTTGGCTTGGCGGTCGGTCGCAGCGCAGATGGGTCGCCGGCGTACGAAAAGCGTGCACATTTCAGCGGCTATCGATCCCGTGGCGCCTGCATCTCTCACTGGAGATGAACACGGCTTTAGGAACAATCTAGGAGGACGATCCTACGCAATCGTGCTTGACAAGTAGTAAGCCAGCGTATCTATATCGGGTCACCGAGGCGGAAGCCCGACGGCAAACATGGTTCTGCAAAGCGCGGCGGACGTACACGATCCGCGAAGCCCGAAAGGCGCGCGAGCAGAGGCAGGAGGAGGAGGACGACATGAAGGCGATCAAGAAGCAAGTTCTGATGTGCACGGCGGCGGGCGTCGCCCTGGCTGCCACCGCCAGCCCCGCGTTCGCGCAGGCAGCCGGCGCGACACCGCCTCCGCCACCACCCACCACGGATCAGCCCGCCACTGCCACCACCGGCATCGGTGACATCGTCGTCACCGCCCAGCGCCGTTCTGAGCGCCTCCAGGACGTGCCGATCACGGTCAATGTGGTGACCGGCGCTGCCCTCAGTTCGTCTGGCGTGTCGCTTTCGAGCGACCTGCCGACATTGGTGCCGGCGCTGAACTTCTCGCACGTGGCGGGTGCGGGCACGGTGTTCCTGCGCGGCGTGGGTTCTAACGCCGCCAACCCGAACGACGAGCCCTCGGTCGCGACCTATATCGACGGCGTCTACATCGCCTCGCCCTATGCCAACATCATGGACTTCAACAATCTCGAGCGCGTCGAGGTGCTGAAGGGTCCGCAAGGCACGCTGTTCGGTCGCAACGCGACCGGCGGCGTGATCCAGCTGATCACCCGCGATCCATCGTTCGAGCCCAAGTTCGAGGCGCAGGCGGGCTATGGCAACTACGACACGATTTCCGGCTCGGTCTATGGCTCGACCGGACTGGGCGATGTGGTCGCAGTCGACATTGCAGCTCAGGCGATGGATCAGCGCGACGGCTGGGGCTACAACGCCGTTCGCGACGAGGACACCTACAAGACCCAGAGCAAGTCGATCCGCTCAAAGATCTTGGTGCAGCCCTCCGATGACTTCCGCATGGTGATCGCGGGGGACTGGTCCGAGATGAAGGGCAACTTCGCCGACTACCGCCTGCCCAAGGGCGCGATCGGCGCAGACGGCCAACCTTCGCCGGCAGACGGCTATGACACGCGCGGCGTCATCACCAGCTTCGGCCGCGTACAGGCGCCAGAGATCAAGAACCGCCAGTACGGCATCTCGGTCCACGCGGATGGCGACATGGGCTTTGCCAATCTCGTCACGATCTTCTCGTATCGCCATCAGGACGGCTACTACTTCGCCGAGGCCGACGCGACGCCGTTGACCTTGGTCGAAGCCAGGCTGCCGACCTACCAGCGCAACATCTCGGGCGAAGTGCAGGTGGTTTCGAAGCCCGGTTCGGCTTTCGACTGGACGGTGGGCGGCTACTACTATGACAGCACCGCGGGCTACCGTAACTTGCTGTTCGTGGTGCCCTCTGTGCCGGTACCGATCTCGGCAACGACGCTGCAGAACACGCGATCGGTCTCCGGCTACGCGCAGGCCACTGTCGAGGTGCTGCCCCGGTTGAAGATCACCGGCGGCATCCGCTACACGGACGAGAAACAGACGCTGAAGGGCAATGTCGGGCTCGTCGGCGTGCTCCCGAACTTCGCGGTGAATGGCGCTGAGCGGGGCTACAGCGAGTTTACCTATCGTGCATCGGTCGACTACGGCTTCAGCGACGACGTCCATGCCTATGCCAGCTTCAACCGCGGCGTGAAGGGCGGCGGGTTCGACGTATTGTCGATTTTCAATGCGCTGGGCGGCGCGCCGCTGACCAGCTTTGATCCGGAATTCCTCAACGCCTACGAAGTGGGCTTTAAGAGCACGCTGCTCGACAAGACGTTGCGCCTCAATGCGGCGGCGTTTTATTATGACTACAGCAACATCCAGGTGCAGGTCATCCCTGCTGGCGCCACCAGCGCGGGCGTGGTCCAGACGACGAACGCGGCCTCGGCGAAGATCAAGGGCATCGAGACCGACTTCGAGTGGCGCCCGATCGGAGGTCTAAGCATCTCCGGCGGCGCGGCCTATATCCACGGCCGTTACGGCGACTTCCAGAACACCGTGTCATACGGCAACTCCGCCGGCCAGATCGTTGCTCCTTACGACGCGAGCGGCAATCCTACTGTGCGCACGCCCAAGTTCACCGGCAACTTGACGGGCGCCTACGATTTCGAGGGTACTTGGGGCAAGCTGACGCCTTCGGTTACCGTCAGCTACAACAGCGGCTTCTCGTTCGGTGCGGACAACATCCTGCGCAACGATGGCTACACCATGCTCAACGCCTCGCTGGCCTACACCACGGCCGACGAGAAGTACGGCATCCGCGTTTGGGGCCGCAACCTGCTCGACAAGTACTACCTGGCGCAGGGCGTGCCATCGGCATTGGGCGCGCTGACCACGCCGGGCGCTCCGCTGACCTACGGCGTGACGCTGAACGTCAAGTTCGGCAGCTGACGATCACGGCGCGGCTGGACGGCCATGGGGCATGTCCAGCCGCCAGCCGACACCACTGCGCGGTGGCTGAACAGCTATCGCCGTATTCTTGCTGGTCGCGTTCTTCTGTTGGAAGACGGACCAAGGAAACATCGGAGTTCGGCCCGTGACTGACCAGCCCTTCTATCTCGCCAACAATACTGGCCTCATCCAGGCTCGGCCCGAGGACGATCTCCTGCACCGCGAGGTGAACGCCGGGATCGAAGGCGATACGCTGACCGAAACCCAGTACTTCGGCTTCAATGTGCCGGAAAAGAACATCCATGGCCTGACGTACCTGTGGCACCACCCCAACCTCAACGTGGTGACCGGCGGGCTGATGGTGTTCCAGGGCGTGAAGCCGATCAGCATGGCCGCCGAACTGTTCGACTTCCGCATCTACATGAACGACACGGTGCTCGATAACGACATCCACGACTACCGACTGGACAACGGCTTCGGCGTCAAGATCCTCGAACCCAATAAGCGTTTCCACCTGACTTACGAGGACGCGGCGCGCGGCAATGCCATCGATCTCGTGTCCGAGGCCGTGACGCCGGTCGCCCTGTTCGGCGACGGCAAGCACTTCGAGCAGGGCATGAAGGTGCGCGGCACCTTGAAACTGCGCGGCGAGGAGCACCAAGTCGACTGCTTCAACGTGCGCGACCGCAGCTGGGGCAAGCTGCGCCCCGAGGCGCTGATGCCGATGCCGCCGGTCTCGTGGATGACGGGTTCGTTCGGCGAGGACTTCATCTTCAACTGCAACCTGATGGACCACGTCGGCAGCAATCCGCAGATCACAGCCCCGTTCGAGATCCCGCAGGACAAGGCGCTTAACGGCGGTTGGGTGTGGCGCAACGGCAAGCTGTCGCTGATCACCGCCGCGCGCAAGGAGATCCGCCGAGACGACCGTACCTTCCAGCCGCAGGAAGTCACGCTGCACCTCACTGTCGAGGATGGCAGCACCTTTGTCGCGCGTGGGACGCTGGCCGCTAGCTGCCCCTACGCGACCTGGACCAACATGCACGCCAACATCTCGCTGATCCGCTGGGATGTCGAAGGCCGGATCGGGTACGGCGACATGCAGGACGTGATCTGGAACGACTTCGCTTATTCGGTGGCCAGCAAGGCGCTGGTGCCCGCATGACCGATCGGCGCTCCGCCAATCTGCTCGAGACCGCCGTCGTCACCTTGCGTGGCGAGATCTTGCCCACGATCGACGACCCGGTCAGCCGCATCAAGCTCGATCATGTGACACGGCTGCTGTGGGACGTGTCCGCTCGCCTCACCCGGCGCGAGGACAGCCTGCGCACGCTGTTGCGGCAGTTGTCCTCCATCGTGCCGGTCGACGTGCCCGGCCCGGATGCCGGGCTCGATGAACTTGAGGCTGCGCGCCGCGACGCCGAAGCGAAGGTCGGCGAACTGCTGCCGCACTGGGTCGGGGCTGGCGATCAGTGCGACACCGAGGCCATTGCCGGGCTGGTGGAGGCGGAGAAGGGCTTCTACGTGTCGCAGGACCCCGACGTGGCGGACGGCAGCACCGTCGTCTACCGTGGTGGCCGCATTGAGCATGAGCGGATCGGGGCGCCCTTGGCCAACGCTTTTCCCGAGCTTACCGCGGAGAGCCTGACCGGCTACGTTCGCGGCCGTTTCGGCCGCGAGAACCTCCGCGTCAGCGATGTCCGCAGCATACCGGGAGGGTTCTCCAAACAGACAGTGTTCTTCGCGCTAGAGGATGACACAGCCGGTACGCGCGATCTGCTGGTGATCCGCAAGGACCTGCCGGTGCCGCTGATCGAGAAGACGGTGGTGAACGAGTTCCCGCTGCTCCAGGCCCTGTACGCTCAAGGCTTCCCTGTTGCCGAGCCGTTGTGGCTTGAGGCCGACGCGAGCCAGTTCGGCGGCGCTTTCCTGGTCTCGCGTCGGGTCGCCGGCAGCAACGACGCAAGCCGCTGGGGCAGCGACCCCGAACTGGCCGACGCTGCCTGCCAGAAGCTGGCGCAAGTGCTCGCCACGCTGCACGCCTTCGATCCCGCGGCGCTCGGCCGCGAGGGCGCGCAGCTGTCGGCGGGCGAGCACATGGTGCGCGAGGTCGACGCCTGGATCGACCTGTTCCGCCGCAAGCGGGCCGAGGCCTTTCCGCTGCAGGAGCTGCCGCTGCTGTGGCTCAAGGCCAACGTCCCGGCTCCCTTGTTCGATCGACCGGCCAAGCTGATCCACGGCGATGTCGGCTTCCACAACCTGATGTTCGACGACTTGGGCACCGTCACAGCGCTGCTCGACTGGGAGTTCTCGGTTCTCGGCGATCCGACGCAGGACTTATGCTTCGTGCGCCAGTTCGTCGAGCCGCTGGTCGGCTGGGACCGCTTCCTGGCGCTCTACCTCGAAGCGGGCGGCACCCCGCCGTGCGAGGAGGCGGCGTTCTTCTACGACTTATGGACCCGCACTCGCAACGCCGTCGGCTGCGTCGACGCGCAAACGCTGTTCGACAACCACATGCCCACCGAGATGCGCTTCGCCCTGGCGGGCCACATCTTCGCGCCATACATGTTCGTCGACCAGTGCGAGACCTTGCTCAGCCATTTGCCGGCCGAAGCGAGTGCGTGATGGCCATGGTTGAGGGCGCGGCCCGGCTGGTTCCCACCACCGACCGGCTGCTGCGGGGAGTGCTCCATGGACTCGCCAGCATCGATACCGAAGGCCGGCCCGACGTCGTGCACACGCTTGGTATGGCGGCCCTCGCCTTGTCGCATCTGGTCGAGCGCCAGAGCCCAGGCGCGGTGCAGTCGCTGCAGACACTGGAAGGCGAGATCCTGGCGCTGCTAGCCGCTCGCGGTCAAGTCGAGCAGAATAATCCGCCCGCCGACTACGACACCGCTGTCGATCGGCTCACCCACGCCATGGACCGGCTTCGCCGCGCCGTCTCGCAAGCGGCGGATGACCATGATTTCTTCGCCAGGGCCGAGCAAATGGAGGCGCGTTTCTACGCTGCGCTCCTGCCACGCAGCGCTGAGCCTGATGCGACGCCTGCTCCAAGGCTGGAGGCAGAAAGCTTTGAGGCCTATCTCCTGGCCAAATTCCCGGGCCAGTACCGGCGGCTCGCGGCCTTCAAGAGGCTAGTGGGCGGATTCCAAAAGGACACCATCCTCGTCGAGGCCGAACTCGCCGATGGCGGCGCTGTGCCGATGGTGATCCGCGCGGAAAAGGACGACCGCTTCGTCCGCTTCACCGCCAGCGCAATCACCGACGAGCACGCGATCGTGCACCTGCTGTGGAAGCGCGGTGTGGCCGTCGCCGAGCCATTGTGGCTGGAGGCGGACGCGTCAATGTTGGGCCAGCGCTTCATGGTTTCCCGCCGCGCGGTGGGCGGGAACACCGGCAGCGCGTATGGCAATTCCGCTCCGTTCCCCGACGCGCTTACGGACTCCTTCATCTCCACGCTGGCGCAGATCCATAACCAGCCGCTCGACGAGGCTCTGCTGGCGACGCGTCTGGGCGAGTGGAGCGGGCAGGTCAGCCTTGCCGAGAACACCCGCGCCGAGATTCTCGCCTGGCGCCACCAGATCTGGCTGCGACCAGCTCCAGCCTCACCCAGCTTCGCGCGCGTGTTCGACTGGTTGGAGGCCAACGTCCCACCCGACGACGAACCTGCGCGCGTGCTGCACAACGACTATGGACCGCACAACATCCTGGTCGATGGCGACCACGTCTCGGCGGTGCTCGATTGGGAAATTGCCCGGATCGGCGATCCGGCCGAAGACCTGTCGTTCTTTCTCCAATGCGCGGGCAGCGCCATCGATCGCGAGCAGGCGCTGGCCCGCTACCAGGCGCTCTCTGGCAATCGCATCAGCCGCTATCGTCTCGCCTACTTCGACGTGATGAGTGTGGCCAAGGTCCTCGTGTCGACCCTCTCGGCCGCGGCCATGTATCAGCGGACCGAGCCTGCGCTGATCGACTGGTTGCAGATGCCGTTGCTCTCGCACGGGCTCTACCAACCCCTGGTGGAAGCCAGGATCGCACAGGCGGACGCGCTGCGCGGAACATGACCGGAGACATGCCTTGCTGACACCCTACGACGAATATCCCGTCCACCAGGCGCCGCTGCCGTTCAGCTACATCCCTTCCACCGACTACAGCTGGGACGAGGGCTACTGGTTCGCGGTGTTCAACCCCGAGGAGAAGGTGTTCCTGGGCATTGGCGCGCGCGTCAATCCCAACACTGACATGTTCGGCGGCTATGCCATGATCAACGTCGATGGCATTCAGCGCACGGTCCGCTTCAGCCGCACCTGGCGTAGCAACTTCGAACTCGATCTCGGCCCGCTGCACATCCGCTTCCCCGAGCCGATGAAGAAGATTTCGCTCACGCTGGACGACAACGACAGCGGCATCAGCTTCGACCTGCTGTGGGAAGGCACTTCGGCGGCCTACCAGGAGGAGCGCCAGACAGTTGTCCACCGCGGCCGACGCACCACCGACCAGACGCGCTACTCGCAATCGGGCAAGGTCCACGGCACGATCCGGCTGGCTGATCGCACCTGGGCGCTCGATCCCGAGAAGTGGGTCGGTGGCCGTGACCATAGCTGGGGCCTCTATGTCGAGCGTGCGCCGCTCGCGCCGCCGGTGCACCTGTTGCCGCCGCGCCAGGCGCCACAGGGAAAGCCGCGGGCGCTGCGTGTGTGGACATGTTTTCGCACCGGACCGGTCAGCGGGTTCTTCCACATCCACGAGGATGCCGACGGTGAGCAGGGCCAGCTTGATGACCCCTTCGGCGCGCCGTTCGGCGGCGTGTTCAGCGTCGCGGGGCGCGAAGGCGTGCTACATCTCGCCGGCGGCCGGCACAAGATCGCCTACCGCGAAGGCACCCGGATCGCGACCCATGCCGTGCTCGACCTTACCGACGAGGAAGGCGGTGCCTGGCAGCTGGAGCTGACCCCGGTGGCAATGCCGTGGATGCCCGCGACGCTGGGCTATACGCCGGGCAGCTGGAAGGACGGCGGCACATTCCACACCTACCACGGCTCGGAGGAACTCGCGACCGAGTGGGACGAGTTCGACTTCCGCGAGCAGCCGGTGGTCCACGTGCCATACAAGCTGACCGATCCGAACGCGCCGGACAATTTCGGGCTGGGCTTCAACTTCGACAAGCCGCTGATCGGCATCGAATACCTGACTCACGCGGTGCTGCGCACCCCGTCCGGCGAGGAGCATGTCGGCGGCGCGCACTTCGAGCACTACGTGAACGGCGCCTACCGGCCCTACGGGTTCGAGTAATCGGTTTGACGGAACTGCTGCTGGCGATTAGGTTCGCTAGCTAACGAAATTAAGCATAGCGCAGGAGAGTTAAGTATGGCCGAAACCGCTCGCGTTCAGGACGTGCTCGATGCGGTCATCTCGACCGGGCAGGCCGGCCGCCAGACCATGGACCTGCAGCTGATCGAGGACTTCATCTCGGCGCAGCCCGGGGTAGAGGGCAGGGCGAGCGTCGGAGACGTGCGCGGCAACTCCAAGGTCGGCGCATCGAGCGGCATCGTCATGTTCACGGCGCAGTGGGACGACGGCACGCAGCGGCGCAAGCAGGATCTGGTGCTGCGCTACGCGCCAAGCCACGATGCGCGCATCTTCTATTCCTACGATCTCGCACGCCAGTTCCGGGTGCAGCAAGCGGTGCAGGGCTGCGGCGTGCCGGTCCCCAATGCACTATGGCTCGATGCGGACGGCAGCCAGCTCGGCGTGCCGGGCTACGTCATGGAGATGAGCGCGGGCGAGGCGCCCAACCCGTCCGCGTTCGCCGTGGGGCCGATGGCGCAGGCTTCGCCCGAGGATCGCGACAGCATGGTCGACCAGGTGCTCGGCGCTTTGGTGGCGTTCCATGGGCTCGACTACCAGGCGAAGGGGCTCGGTGACTTCGCCATGCCGGCCGCGGGTGCCACGCCGATGGAGAAGTGCATCAACTGGTACTGGGACACCTGGGAATGGATCGACCAGCCCAACTTCTCGCGCATGGTACCCGTGCGCCAGTGGCTGCTCGACAACGTGCCGGTCGGCGGCGAGACTCTGACACATGGCGACTCCACGCTGCACAACTACATGTTCGTCGGCAACAAGCTGAGCAGCGTGCTCGACTGGGAGATGTCGTGCATCGGGCGGCCCGAGAACGATCTGGCGCTGCAGACGGTGGGCAACGAGCTGTTTGCGGCGCCGCCCGAGAGCGGCTTGCCGCAGCCGCCGAGCCAGGCCGAGTGGGTCGAGCGCTACGTCCGCCTCGGCGGGCGCGAGCCGCAGGATCTGACCTACTATCGCCGGCTGACCGGCTATATGATCAGCATCGCGATCACCTCGGTCCAGCGCGGCATGCCGCAGGACGTTCGCGACGCACAGAAGGGCTTCATGGATCAGGTCTGGCGGGTGATCGAGGGGTGAAGGGCAATCCTGGCTGATGCCTTGACCCAGATGTTCACCTTCCTCGCCTCGTCGCTCCGAATCGAATTCGGGGCGACGTTGGCGATGATCATTCCGGTTCTTGCGCATGCCGTGAGAGGTTCAGCCGCGTTAGGTCAAAGCCTACCAATCCGTTGATGTCGCTCAAAGTCGAGACACGCCAGCGCTGTGCTCTCGTGTCTCGACTTCAAGCGACGCGAATGCATATGGATGAGTCACTCGAACGCGCCAATGTCTAGTACAAACATCCAAACAGCTTGCCAGCGACAATCTAGTTCGCTAACAAACCAAATGTCGTTGCCTGGCGATAAGACCAGGAACGTCAGGAGCGGCTCGGCGAGCGCGCCGCATGGAGGGCGATTGTGATGATGAGCGAGTCTGCGCGCCGGCGCATCCAGATCTTCTGCGCCTGGGGCGGCTTCTGGTATATGGGCGTGCTGTTGCTCGGCTGGGCGCTGATCGCCGGCTTCCTGCCGCCGCATCACCCTTCCGCCAGCGTGTCGGAGATCGCTGCGATCTACCAGGGCAAGGTCACTCACATCCGCATCGGCATGGTGTTCCTGATGATCGGTGCGGCCATGTGCACGCCGTTCACCGCCATCCTCGCGCAGTATATCGCCCGAATTGAGGGCAAGCCCGGCATCCTCACCTATTCGGTGGTGATGGGTGGCGTCTGCAACGTCGTTCTGACGTTCTACCCGGCAATCTTCTGGCTCGTCGCCGCCTACCGGCCCGAGCGTTCGCCCGACATCATCTACATGCTCAACGACTGGGCATGGATGCAGCTGATCGGCGGCGCCTCGATCTTCTGGCCGCTGCAGCTGGGCATGGCAATCGCCGCGCTGTGCGACCGCAGCCGCGATCCGGTGTTCCCGCGCTGGTCCGGCTGGGCCGCGCTTTGGCTGTTCTTCATGCTGCTGCCCGACCAGCTGCTGTTCTTCTTCCACTCCGGTCCCTTCGCCTGGAGTGGCTTGTTCGGCATCTGGATCCCGGTCGGCTCGTTCGGCGGCTGGTTCGCGCTGACCTCGGTGCTGATGATCCGGGCGATGAAGCGCGGCGTCTACCCCGACGCCAATCCCGAAGTGATCCCGGGCTGAGCACGCAACGATGAAGGCCGTCGTCATCGGATCAGGGTTCGCCGGGCTCGCCGCCGCGTACCGGCTACAGAAAGCGGATTGGGAAGTTATTGTGCTGGAGGCGGCCGACGAGATCGGCGGCCGCACTCGCAGCTTCCGCAAGCAGGGTTATCTGCTGGAGCGCGGTGCCACCCAGCTCTCGACCGGCTACAAGGCCTACCTCGCGCTCGCCGAGGAAGTCGGCATGGCCGACCAGATCGCCGAGTGCAGCAACACGATCATGCTGATGCGGCAGGGCCGGCTCTACGAGATCGATGGCACCAAGCCGCTGCGCGCGCTGCTGAGCGGGGCGCTCAGCTGGCGCTCGAAGCTGACCATGGTGCGCGCGGTGCTCGACTACTTGAAGCATCGCCCCACCGACGTGCTCGATGTCAGCGAGGCGCATGCCGCCGACACAGAATCCGCGCAGGATTACACGCTGCGCCGGCTCAATCGCGAGATTTATGACGTGCTGGTGGATCCGCTGATCCGCACTTACACGATCAACCGAGGCGCTAATGTCTCGGCGCTGGAGTGGTACTCGGGCCTTGCGAACCTTGCCGGGCAGCGCATGCTGGCGCTGCGGGGCGGGATCAACGCGTTCCCCGCCAAGCTCGCCTCGCTGCTCGACGTCCGGCTGTCGAGCCCGGTGCGGGAAGTGCGCAAGATCCCGGGCGGCGTTCGCGTCTCTCAGGGCGAGGATGGCGAGATCGAGGCCGATGCCTGCATCGTCGCCACCCGCCTGCCGGAAGCGGCGGCGATGCTGCCCGAAATGGCCGAGGTCATCGCGCCGCTGGATCGCGTCCTGCACTATA
Organism: Novosphingobium sp. 9U; assembly: GCF_902506425.1. Classification (NCBI taxonomy): domain Bacteria; kingdom Pseudomonadati; phylum Pseudomonadota; class Alphaproteobacteria; order Sphingomonadales; family Sphingomonadaceae; genus Novosphingobium; species Novosphingobium sp. 9U. The sequence goes on from NZ_LR732488.1 coordinate 216,350, forward strand.
ACCGGGCGGTGAACGTTTATCTCGGCTACACCCGCCGGACGAACACGCAAGCGCTCGGCGTTCTGGTGCCGGTGGTGGAGCATCCGAACATCGGCCTTGTCTGGCTGGACCACAACAAGCTCGCCGAGACCGCGCCGGGCGGCCATTCGCTGATCACCTGCTACTTCGAGGAAGGCGGTCTCGACCAACTGGCCGCACGCTCGGACGCCGACTTCGTGGAGATCGCGCAAAGGTTGGTGGAAAGGCTGTTCCCGGAGCTTGCCGGCACGCGCGACATGGCCGAAGTGCTGCGCTGGGACCGCGCGATCCCCAATCCCGCGCCGGGCGTCTACAAGGCGATCCACACGATGAAGCACCGGCTCGACCCCGCCTCCCCGATCCAGCTGGCGGGCGACTACTTCACCTGCACCGGCCAGAACTCAGCGATCCATTGGGGACAGGTCGCCGCGGGCAATCTCATCCATCACATCGGGCGATCCAACGCCGAAATGTGAGCGCCTCCGAAGGTTTTGGCGGCTATTCACCGCCTCGCGGTGACGCTCTTCAGCTGACGTGGACGGGATAGTCGGTGTAGCCCGTCTCCTCGCCGACATAGGCATAGTCGAAATTTGCCAAAGCAATGGGGGCGCCGCTGCGAAAGCGGGTAACGAGATCCGGATTGGCGATGTAGGGCCGCCCGAACGAGATCGCGTCCGCCTTGCCTTGGGTGATGAACTGCGCCGCCGTGGCTGCGTCAAAACTGCCATTCTGGATCACCTTGCCGCCGAATGCCGCACGCAGGTCGTCCAGCACCGGTCGCTCCGGCTTCTCCATGAACCCTGAGGCGATTGGCTCTATTAAATGGATGTATGCGAGGCCGAACTCACGCGCCACCGCGCCGACGGCGCGGGCGAGGGCGCCGGGGTCACTGTCACCCATGCCCTTGCGTTCGCTCGTCGGACTGATGCGCAAGCCGATGCGGCCCGGCTCCATCTCGGCCGACACGGCACCCAGCACCTCGCGCAGCAGCCGCACGCGGTTCTCTACAGGTCCGCCATAAGCGTCGCTGCGTTGGTTGGTCTTGGACTGAAGGAATTGGTCGATGATGTAGCCGTTGGCCCCGTGCACCTCGACCCCGTCGAAGCCTGCTGCCGCTGCATTGCGAGCACCCTTGCCAAAGGCGGCGATAACGCGATCGATGTCGGCCTGCTCCATAGGCCGCGGCACGACATATCGTTTCATCGGCAGGAACAGACTGTCGTCACCGTGAGGTCGCGGCGCGAAGGTCTCGCCTTCACCGGCGATCGCCGAAGGCCCGATGGGCTGCTCGCCGCCGATGTAGTCGGGCAATACGAGCCGCCCCATGTGCCATAGCTGAAGTACCATGCGCCCGCCACGCGCGTGCACGGCCGAGGTGACGGCACGCCAGGCGTCTACCATCTCGTCCGTCCAGATGCCGGGCACCCGATACCAGCCCATGCCCAGGGGATCGACGGCAGTCGCCTCCGAGACGATCAACCCGCAGTCGGCGCGCTGCGCATAGTACTCGCCCATCATCGCGGTGGGCACGTTGCCCTCTGTGGCCCGCGCTCGGGTGAGCGGTGCCATGATGACACGGTTGGGCAGCTCCAGCGCGCCGAGGGTCACGGGCTCGAACAAGGCGGCAAGATCAGTCATCAGAGTATCCCGTAGAGAATGCTTGCGACAAACTAGTTCGCTGGCATATCAAATCAACCCCAATCGCGCATAAGGCTGGGGCGAGGCGAGGACAGGCGACATGGAACAGGATTCCAGGACTGCGCATCCTGAAGCGGTTGCCCGTCGGGCGCCGCTCCAAACGGCGCTGCAGATGGCGGATACCGGCGAGGCGCTGACTTACGCGCAATTAACATGCTCGGCTCATCGGATCGGCCGGGCGCTGGCAGGGCTGGGTCTGGGAGTGGGCGCCACTATCGCCTGCCTGATGAGCAACGCTCCCTCCTTGTTCCAGGTTGTCTGGGCGGCGAAGAACAACGGCTGGCGTTACGTCATGGTTGGTACGCGTTTGAACGCTGCCGACATCGACTACATCGTCCGCGATTCTGGCGCGACCGCACTGATCTGCACCGCCGACCTTGCATCGCGCATCGTTGATCTGAGGCTCGAACCGGAGGGCATCCGGATGATCTGCGCCGACGGAACGCTGCCAGGGTTTTGCGACCTGCGCGCGCTGGCTGCGATCGAGCCCGCGACGACGCTGCCCGGACGCAAGCGGGGCGCTTCAATGCTCTACTCTTCGGGCACGACCGGCAGGCCCAAAGGGGTGAAAGCTATGCTGAGCGACGTGCCTCCCGAAGTGCCACCCCCGCGCCATGCTGGGCTGCTCGCCGCCTACGGGCTCGATTCGAACACCGTATTTATAACCGCGGCGCCGCTCTATCACGCTGCACCCTTGCGGATATCCATGGCAGTGCAGCGTGCCGGCGGAACAGTGATTGTCATGCGCAAGTTCGATGCCGAAGCGATGCTCGCCGCGATTGAGCGAACAGGCGCGACCCACGGCTTTTTCGTCCCTACCATGTTCCAGCGCATGCTCGACTTGCCTGACGCGGTACGTGCGCAGTACTGCGTCACCTCCATGCGCCACGCGATCCATGGCGCTGCACCATGTCCAGTCGCGGTCAAGCGTGGGATGATCGATTGGTGGGGCCTGGTGATCGACGAGTTGTATGGCGGCACCGAGTCGATCGGCCAGACCTTCATCAACGCTCAGGAGTGGCTCGCGCATCCCGGCTCCGTCGGCCGTCCGCCGCCACACGTGCAGGTCAAGATCGTCGATGCGCAGGGCCGCATTTTGCCGGCGGGCGAGACGGGGCTGATACGCATGCGCAATACCCAGCGCTTCGCCTATCACGGCGCTGCCGCCAGCCCTGGCGCCGAGGACTACGACGCCGAAGGCTACGCATCACTGGGCGACATCGGCTATCTCGATGCCGATGGCTACCTCTACCTGACTGATCGCAGCAGCAACATGATCATCACCGGCGGCGTCAACGTCTACCCGCGCGAAGCGGAGGATGTGCTGCACAGCCACCCGGCGATCGCTGATGTGGCGGTCGTCGGCACTCCCGATCGAGACTTGGGCGAGGTGGTCACCGCACTGATCGTGCTTAAGCAGGGTTATAGTTCAGATCGAGCGATGCAGACCGGACTTCTGGACTTCTGCGTAGCGCGGCTGAGCCAATATAAGTGCCCGAGAAGCATAATATTCGTTTCAGACTTACCAAGGAATGAGATGGGAAAGCTCATGAAGTGCCGAGTGTAGTGTTTATGTCTGAACAGGGGCCTCGTATTTCAACCAGTCCAAGAAGTAGGCTGTGAACTCATAGAACGATGTCTGTTCCGCGCACGGCTAGTCGTAGGTATGCTGCCTCCGACATGGGGAAAGATGACGGCATGCGAGTTTGTGGAAGCGTGCAAGGCAGTTGAACGATGAAGGTAGTTGCGCGTCAACACCGACGCGATGTCCGGAAAAGATCTCCGCTTGGGAAGGGAAATATCGTCGATGAAGAAGGTCTACCCCGATGCCACTGCCGCGCTGGACGGTTTGTTGCGCGATGGCCTGCTGATCGCCAGCGGCGGTTTCGGCCTGTGCGGCCTGCCCGAGCGGCTGCTCGATGCCGTGCGCGACAGCGGCATCAAGAACCTGACGTTCGCCAGCAACAACGCCGGCATCGACAACGAAGGCATCGGCAAGCTGCTGCGCACCAAGCAGGTCAGCAAGATGATCTCGTCTTACGTGGGCGAGAACAAGGAGTTTGAGCGCCAGTACCTCTCGGGCGAGCTGGAAGTGGAGTTCTCACCCCAAGGCACGCTGGCCGAGCGGATGCGGGCGGGCGGTGCGGGCATTCCCGGCTTCTACACCAAGACCGGCGTGGGCACGCTGATCGCCGAGGGCAAGGAGACCAAGGTCTTCAACGGTGAGGAGTACGTGCTGGAGCAGGGCATCTTCGCCGATCTGGCGCTGGTCAAGGCCTGGAAGGCGGACGAGACCGGTAACGTGGTGTTCCGCAAGACCGCTCGCAACTTCAACGTGCCTGCCGCGACTTGCGGCAAGGTCTGCGTGGTCGAGGTAGAGGAAATCGTGCCTGTCGGCAGCCTCGATCCCGACGCGATCCATTTGCCCGGCGTCTACGTCCAGCGCCTGATCCTGGGCGCGCCCTACGACAAGAAGATCGAGTTTGTGACCACGCGCGAGAGGGAGGCCGCCTGATGAGCTGGAACCGCGACCAGATGGCCGCTCGCGCTGCGCAGGAGCTTGAGGACGGCTTCTACGTGAACTTAGGGATAGGCATCCCGACGCTGGTGGCCAACCACGTGCCCGCCGGCATGACGGTGACGCTGCAGTCTGAAAACGGCATGCTGGGCATCGGACCCTTCCCCTACGCGGACGAAGTGGACGCTGACCTCATCAACGCGGGCAAGCAGACGGTGAGCGAACTGCCGCATTCCGCCTACTTCGATAGCGCGCAAAGCTTTGCCATGATCCGCGGCGGGCACATCGACCTTGCCGTGCTGGGCGCCATGGAGATCGCCCAGAACGGCGACATCGCCAACTGGATGATCCCGGGCAAGATGATCAAGGGCATGGGCGGCGCGATGGACCTCGTCGCCGGGGTCAAGAAGATCATCGTCGTGATGGAGCACACCGCCAAGGACGGCAGCCCCAAATTCATCCCAGCGTGCACCCTGCCGCTCACCGGCCGGAACGTCGTGGACATGATCGTCACCGACTTGTGCGTCTTCGCCCGGCCCGATCACGCGAGCGCGTTCAAGCTGGTGGAGCTTGCGCCGGGCGTGAGCGCCGATGAGGTCGCGAGCAAGACCACGGCGAAGTACGAGTATGCATCTTCAACATCTACAGTCAGGAAATGCTGAACTTAAATAACGTATGCTATCTAGTGATTAAGGATGGGGGGCACCAGGCGCGCGGTCGGCGCGGGCAGCTTGCCTGCATCAACATGCCGGTAAGAGGGACCTGTGGATTCGAATCCTACGCCAGGAATCAACCTGAACGGACAAGCACTTGAGATCCGAAAAGTTTTTTTGCGAGGTATGGTTTAAGGTATAGCGCTCCAGCGCCTCAGAAATTCTCCAGCGTCATACGCAACTTAGATGCTGAGTTCGGATCCCACCCTCGTTCTCGCTAAGACCGGCGAGCTCAAGGTAATGAGCGGTATGCTCGCCCAAGAAGGGCGCGCGACTGTCAACCTTGCCGGCTGTACGCGTATGCTTCACCGGCACGCCGGCCACGCGGATGGGGCTGTCGGCCCCGGGTTGCTCGATATCCACGATCATCTCTCGTGCGGCGAAATGCGCGCTTTGTTCAATCTCGGCGATGTTGAGTACTGGGCCGAACGGGATCTTGCCGCCAACGAGCTCGGTCAGTTCAGCCTTGGACAATGCGCTGGTGAAGACGCTGAGTTCCTCGATGAGCGCCAGGCGATTGGCACCTCGGTCGGCGAAGGTCAGGAAACGCGAGTCCTTTGCGAGATGCGGAGCGTCGAGGAGGACGGTGAGCTTTCCAAAGAACTCGTCCTGGTGCGCGCCCAACGTTATCCAGCCGTCGCGCGCCGGGAACATTCCGAATGGGCAGAGAAAAGGATGGTGGTTGCCTTCCGGACCTGGAACGAGACCTTGAACGGAATGCTGCCAGACCATGCGCTCGCATACCGCAAGGATGCAGTCGACCATCGACACGTCGACGAACTGCCCCTCTCCGGAATTGCGCGCTTCATGGATCGCGCTGAGCAGGCCGAAGGCGAGGAACATCCCAGGCACAATATCGCCTACTCCAGGCCCTATTTATATAAGTGTGGCGCCATTGGTACCGGTCAGCGCCATGATACCGCCCATTGCCTGGGCGACCACGTCAAAGGCCGGCCACTCGCCATAAGGGGACTTGCCGGTGCGCTTGTTGCCAAACCCGCTGAGTGCGCCAGAGACGAGACGCGGGTTGATCTCCCGCAGCGCCTCGTAACCGAGACCAAGGCGCTCCATCACGCCGGGGCGGTAGTTCTCGACGATTGAATCGGCATCCCTGACGAGCGCGCGCAATGCCGCCCGTCCACTCTCCGTCTTGAGATCGAGGCAGACGCTCTTCTTGTTGCGATCTATACTTTGGAAATAGCCGCCGAGCAGGCCGAGCGTGTCATCCTCTCGAAAAGGACCAGCCGCTCGAGTCATGTCGCCGGAAGGCGCCTCGATTCCAATCACCTCCGCACCATGATCGGAAAACATCATGGTACCGAACGGCCCGGCTAGCATCTGCGTCAGATCGATGATTCTGAGGTCTGAAAGAGAGCCGAAGGAGGATAGTGATCTCATGACCTGGCTTTCTCCCTTGAACACTGAGCCGTCACCACCGCATCGTAAGGTTCGCGCCTCAAGATGGTGATCTGATCGACGTCCGACGATGTTCTTCTTCTTCATTTTGGATCGCGTGCTGCGCGCCGGGGTAGCTATACTCAATATGTTCGGTCAGGTGAGGATATAGAAGCACCTCATCCGAGTACACGTTTGCATCTGCCACTTATCAGTCCGCTAATATGGCTCAGGCGCACAGCAAAAATGTGCCTCGACGATCATCCATTATACTTGTGGCTTAGAGTAACGCATGGAGCGCGCATCGCCGTAGATCGGCGAGGACTGCCAAGCAGAGCCTGGCTGGGCCACGGTCTCCGACATCGCACCCTTTCCGTCACTCTCCCATCGGCTCGCGATTGAACAACCGCGATGCTCCGTGATGACCAGCCGGCTAGCTCAAGTCCAGGCGTTCGCAATCCGCAAGCGTGCCACTGAGATCGTCTAGTTTGACGAGATTTGCTCTAATCGAGAATCCAATTCTCGCCACCTCGCCATCTAGCGCGGGGTTCGAGGATGTCCTTCATGTGCATGGACAAGGGCCAGCTATCGTCGCCGATACGTCGGAGCGCGGGCGCACCCAGCCGCGGCGAGCAGGGCATGCGGTGGTTGCGCTTCCCCGGGTGCGCCCGCTTGGCGCATCAATCCTTTTGCGCAGTCTTCTTGCGCGGGCCCGTGTAGCCGAACAGGTATCCAGCCACCTTCCGCATCTGGATCTCTTCAGAACCCTCGGTGATCCGGTAGCGCCGATGATGACGATAGATATGCTCGAACGGCTTGTGGCGTGAATAACCGATGCCGCCGTGAACTTGCATGGCGCGATCGGCGGCCTCGCAGACGAGGCGGTTTGCCCAGTAGTTGCACATGGACACGCGATCCGACAGCTGCTGCTCAACTTCTTTGTGGTCCAGACGATCCATTTCCCAGGCGGTCTTATAGATCAGCAGCCGCAGCATCTCGCACTGCGTCGCGATCTCGACGAGGGGGAACTGGATTGCCTGGTTACGAGCGAGGTCATGACCGAAGGTCTTGCGCTCGCGGGCATATCGCAGGCTTTCCTCGAGGCAGAACGTGGCCGCCCCTAGCGACGAAGCGGCCTGGCGGATGCGGTTCTGATGGACGAAGCTCTGGGCGATTGCGAGACCACCGCCAAGAGGCCCCAGCATGGCGCTCTCGGGCACCCAGCAGTTCTCGAAGGTCATTCGTGGGTGATCGGTGGGCATGTTGAAGGTCCACAGGTATTCATCGATGCGCATCCCCGGAGTATCGCGGGGTACCAGCAGACAGGTGATGCCGCGCGCGTCTCCAGGCTCACCGGACGTGCGGCAGAATACCGCGCAATGGCTGGCTGTGTGCATACCGCTGATCCACATCTTGGCGCCATCGATGCGCCAACCTGCGACTCCGTCGCGGGTCTCGGGAGTGCCACGTGTCTCCATGTGCGTGGCGTCAGAGCCGTGCATCGGCTCGGTCAAGCCGAAGGCGACACGGCGTGTGCGTGCAAAGCCGCCGAGGATGAATTCTTCTTGTTGCTCGGGCGTGCCGAAGTGCTCGAACATAGCGACGAACGGGAAGTTGCCGACGATCGAGTGCTCGTTCTGCAAGTCGTTGTGAAGCCCCAGTCCCATCTGGGTGAAGCGGTCGCGGATCACGGCCATCCACAAATTCGATCCGTCGCGCCCGCCAAACTTCTTGGGTGCCGAGAAGCGCCAGTAACCCGCCGCTTCGGAAAGGGCGGTTGCCTCATCAAGCAGAGCTTCCCATTCGTGCCGCGGGAGACCGCCATTCTCGAAGTCGGTGCGCGCATACTCGCGGCGATGATCGAAGAAGCGCACGTTGTCGTCTTTCGCCTCAAGCGGACGAATCTGGGTCGCAATGAAGTGGTCCAGCTCATCGAGGAAGTTCAGAAGATCCTGCGGAAGATCGAAATTCATGCGATGTCCTCTCCATGGATCCTGGCAATCATTCACGACATCCGCTGTCAGACTCCTGACAGGATGATCTTGTGACGTTGCTTTTGGGCGAAATGCCGGCTTTCCTTGTGGCCTCGGCGTGTATCACCTCCGCTATTTGACGCAAACTGTGCTTCGATTTTGTGAGACGCGCATCGGCTTACGAAAGGGAGCGTGAAGCCACATCTCCTGCGGAAAAGCCCCGGCGGGGGCCGTGGAACACGTATGTAATGACTAACCATCGGGCTGGTGCGTGCTGTTTTGCATGTGCATCGCGCCCATAATGGGGCCGGGCACATCGAAAGATTCCGCAGAGTGTCGATCTAGCCTCACTGTACCAGAACGATGTTGCGACACATCAGTCACGTAAACTTGATCTCGTATGGATCAGTGTACTTGCGACTCACAAAAAAGGCTTCGGGTGCTCTACAGCTCGAGCCCGGAACTCTTCGATGCTCTTAAAGCATACGAGTTGGAAGCTGGCATGCGGCCAGTCGAGGCAGAATCACCAGCCGTGAAGCGGGTTGATCTTGAGCGGCGTGCTAAATCGGCGTGGGCACCGGCTAAACGGGAGAGAATGCAAGTGATCCGGTTCAAAACCATCAAGCTCGATGTCGAGGACTGCATCGCGATTATTACTCTGAACCGGCCCGAGCAAATGAATGCCTTCACGCTCCTCATGTGCCAAGAACTGATCCAGGCATTCGAGATTACCGACAGCGATGACAGTATGCGCGCGGTCATCTTCACCGGCGAGGGGACCAGCGCCTTTTGCGCGGGCGCGGACCTGAGCGCGGGTGCCGACACCTTCAACTACGGCGGCGAGACCGTCGGCGGGCCGGTTCGCCTCGACGGCAGCATCGACTGGGCCCATGTCGACGTGCGCGACGCCGCCGGGCGGGTGACCTTGCGCGTGTTCCGCAGCCTAAAACCAGTAATCTGCCGATCAACGGTTCGGCCGTCGGTGCGGGCATGACCATGACACTCCCTGCCGATATCAGGCTGGCCGTGCCCGGGGCGAAGATGGGCTTTGTATTCGCCCGCAGGGGTATCGTGTCTGAGGGCGCGAGCTCCTGGTTCCTGCCGCGGCTCGTCGGTATAAGCCGCGCGGTGGAGTGGACGATGTCAGGCCGCATCTTCCTGGCAGAGGAAGCTTTGGAGGCGGAGCTCATCCGCGCGCTGCACGCGCCACAGGACCTTTTGCCGGCCGCCCGCGCCCTTGCGCACGAGCTGACCGACCATAGCGCCCCGATCTCAGTGGCGATGATTCGACAGATGATGTGGCGAGGCCTTGGTGAAAGCCACCCATGGAGGCGCACCGCATCGATAGCCGACTGGTCTATGCCCGCGGTCGCACGAGCGACGCGGTAGAGGGGGTCAACAGCTTCCTGGAGAAGCGCCCGCCCGATTTTTCGACCGACCTAGCCAAGGGGTTCCCGGACTTCTTCCCGTGGTGGGACGAGCCGGAGTGGCACTGACCGAAGCGGTGCTACAGCGCCGCTCACCTCAAGACCGCTTGGTGAAGGCGGCGATGCGGTCCTGCATGTCGGGGCCGAACCCTTCGCCCTCCCAGACCTCCGCCTGAAGGCCGGCATCAAGGGAAAGTCCTTCGGTGCGCTCGAGCAGACGCTTGTTCGCGGCGTGCGAGAACGATGCGTTTGCAATGATCCGGGCGACTAGCGCTTCGACCTCGCTATCGAAGTCCGCTAGCGGAACGGCGTACTCGGCCAAACCGATGCGAACTGCTTGGTTCGCGTCAATCATGTCGGCGGTGAACATCAGCCGCTTGGCAGTCGCGAGCCCGACCCGTCGCGGCAGGCGCTGGCTCATGCCCCAGATCGGCGTCAGTGACCATTTGGCGTGCGTGTCGCCGAAGCGGGCATTGTCAGCCGCAACGATGAAGTCGCACGCCAGCGCCATTTCCAGCGCACCTGTGTAGCAATGACCGTGAACGGCTGCGATCACGGGCTTCGGCAGGCGCTCCAGCATGCGCAGCGTCTCGCTGTGCCAACCGGGAGAGGGGACTGCCTCGCCTTCCGCGAGATCGCCGAGATCATGACCGGCTGAGAAACACTTGCCGGCGCCGCGCAGCACCACGCAGCGCGACGCTGCATCGCCGGCGAGAGCTTCGACGTGCGTGCGCAGCTCGCCGAACAGCTCGACATTGAGGGAGTTGAGCTTGTCCGGCCGGTTCAGCGTGAGCTGCGTCCAACCGTCGAAATCCTTGCGCAGCACCAGTTCGGTCATTGCAGCACTCCTCCCCTCGAAATCGGCCGCCGCCCGTCGGCGGCGGCGGTCACATGGCACGTCAGCGGGTGAACGAACCGCCCTTTTCGGCCAGCTCGACGAGCAGCTTGGCAGGCTTGTAGGCGTCGCCATAGCGAGCCTCCAGCTCCTGCAGCTTCGCCACGATCTTCGGCAGACCGACCGTGTCGGCCCAGAACATCGGGCCACCGGTGTAGACCGGCCAGTTGTAGCCGAGGATACACGCGACATCGATGTCGGCGGCGCGGATGGCGATGCCTTCGTCAAGGATCTTGGCGCCTTCGTTTACCACCGGGTAGAGCAGGCGAGCGACGATGTCTTCGGCCGGCTGCGACCCTTCGTTCTTGATGCCCTTGTACTCGGCGTAGTCTGCGATGATCTGCGCGGCGACGGGCGAGGGCACCGCCCGCCGGTTGTCATCGTAGTCGTAAAAGCCGCCGTTCTTCTTCTGGCCCAGGCGCTCGGCGCGGACCAGATCGCCCGTCAGCAGGCGTTCGTTGCTGTCACGCCCGAGCACGTCCAGGCCGACCAGGTCGAACATCGAGAGCGGACCCATCGCGAAGCCGTAATCGTAGATCGCCTTGTCGACTTCGGTCGGCGTCGGGCCTTCGAGCACCAGCACCTGGGCCTGCTTCATGTAGGGTTCCATGATGCGGTTGGCGATGAAGCCGTGGCAGGTGCGAGCCAGAACCGGCACCTTGGCGATGGTCTTCGCCAGCTTCATCGACGTGGCGATCACCTCGTTCGAGGTCTTGGCGCCGCGCACCACCTCCAGAAGCCGCATCACGTTGGCGGGCGAGAAGAAGTGCAGGCCGATCACCCACTCCGGGCGGCTCGTCGCGGCCGCGATCTCGTCGATGTCGAGGAAGGAGGTGTTGGACGCAAGGATCGCGCCCTGCTTGCAGATCTTGTCGAGCTTGCCGAAGATGTCGACCTTGACGCTCATCTGCTCGAACACCGCTTCGATGACGAGATCGACGGGGGCGAGTTCGTCGAGTGAGAGGGCCGGTTTGATCAGCGCCATGCGCTGCTCGACCTGCTCCTGGGTCATCCGACCCTTCTTTGCGGTGTTCTCGTAGTTCTTGCGGATGACGCCCACGCCGCGGTCGAGCGCTTCCTGCGTCATCTCGACGAGAGTGACCGAGATGCCGGCATTCAGGAAGTTCATCGTGATGCCGCCGCCCATGGTGCCTGCGCCGATGACGCCGACGGCCTTGATGGGAAGCGTGGGCGTGTCGGCCGGCACGTCGGGGATGCGCGCGGTCTGACGCTCGGCGAAGAAGTAGTAGCGCTGGGCTTGGCTCTCGGTCGAGTCAGGCAGTTCCAGGAACAGTTCCTTCTCGCGCTCCAGACCCTCGTCGAACGGCAGCTCGACCGCTGCCTCGATCGCCTTGATGATGTTCTCTGGTGCCTTGAAGCCGCGGAACGCGCGGGCATTGGCCTTGCGGAAGTTGGCGAAAATCTCCGTGTTGCCCTTGTACGGATCGACCTTGGCCTGCCGGTCGCGCACGCGCGGCATCGCCCCGCCATCCGCCAGCACCTGCTTGGCGAACGCGATCGCGTCGGCCTTGAGGTTCCCCTCAGTGGCGAGCGCGTCGATAACGCCGGCATCCAGCGCCTTTTTGGCGCCGATCGGAGCGCCAAAGGCGATCATGCTGAGCGCTGCCTCTGGACCGACGAGGCGCGGCAAGCGCTGTGTGCCGCCGGCGCCGGGCAGCAGGCCCAAGGCAACCTCGGGCAGGCCGACCTTGGCGGAGGGAACCGCGATCCGGTAATTGCAAGTCAGCGCCAGTTCCAGGCCGCCGCCCAGCGCCGTGCCGTGGATCGCGGCGATTGTCGGCTTGCCCAAGTTCTCGACCAAATCAAACAGTTCAGCGAAAGTGGGCGACTGCGGCGCGCTGCCGAATTCGGCTATGTCTGCGCCCGCGAAGAACGTGCGCCCGCCGCAGATCAGCACCACCGCCTTGACCGCTTCGTCCTGCGCCGCCCGGCGCATGCCTTCGGCGATCGCAGTGCGGGTGCCAAGACCCAATGCATTGACCGGCGGTGAATCGATGGTGACGATGACAATATCGTCAACCTTGTCAAAGCTCAGAAACTCAGTCACTCGGATCTCCCCTTCGATGGTCAGCCGTCGCACCAGGGCGGATCAAAAGTCTGCTGCATGGGTATGCGGCAGCAGTTGGATGCCTTGATCGCAATCGCCTTCCCGTAAGCGCAGTGAGGCTCTCTTACAGCCCTTCGTCTTGGTGATTACAGCTGTGATGCCCGAAGTAACAGGTGCTGTTTGGCGTTGTGACGGAGCGGTAGCCTAGGCAGTTCGGACAGGTCCCGTAGAACGAACACTCTGGCAGGCGATCTCGGCGCACGTGATCTTCGGCAGATAGTGGCGCTTCTGTTCTTCCGCACCGATTTGGAGAAGGGCAGGACTAAGCATCTTGTTCCCGAACGACGCGAGCGGCGCGCGAGCGTTAATCTGTGTCAGCTTCCCGTAGACGATGCGGCCCTGCGCTGGATCGCTACCCGGCGTCATGTCAGCTGCTGTCTCGGCGTGTCCGTTCTCCCGAACCTTGTCGATCACCCGCATGAGAGCGGAAAGGCTGACTTGCAGCTGCCGTCCAAACTCGGCCTTGCAGCGTCGCACAAGCATGGAGATCTCCTGATCGGGAACGTTGCTGAGCAGCATTTGTCCGATCGTGGTCTGTGAGCGGGCGTAGCATGCCCGATTGGATTTCCGTATGGTTGAGCTTGTCCGCATTGAGCTGGTCCCCGTTTCCTCCGGACACCCTCAGGCACTGAATGGAGGCTTGCGGCTATGCCATGAGGACAGGCCTATGTCTCAATATGAAGTTATCGATGATGGTGGCCGCCGCCCGGTCTGGTCGGCCGCGCAATAGCTGGGGATCGTAGAGGAGACGTTAGACGGATGGGCCACCGTTTCGGTAGTTGCACGGCGCAATGGCGTCTCGGCCGGCATTCTGTATCGTTGGCGGCGGCTGATGCTCGAAGGAGACAGTGTCCCGGGGACCGGCGGCGATGTGACGAGCATCCGGCTTGTCCGGCAGATGGACCAGCGCATCAGCGAGCTCGAGCGTCAGCTCGGTCGCAAGACCATGGAGGTCGAGGTCCTGAAGGGAGTGCTGGATAAGGTGCGCCTAAACGCATCGCCCGCCCCGCCTGCAAGGGTATTTCTCTGTTTGGCGACTGACAGGTCTGCATCAACGTATACAGCATAGCGGAGAAAGCCGTTGCCAAGATAGAGATCCGTAAAATCCTAGCTTCCTAAACAAGACGACATCGAGGTGTCATTTATTGGTCATTTTACGCCAGTGAAGAGCCCGCAGAGCAATGGCATCTCAGAGGCCTTCGTGCATACCCAAAAGCGCGACTACGTCCACGTCTCACCTCTGCGCGATGCTGCTGCGGCACTGGCATTGATCGAGACCTGGATCGAGGACTACAACGACTATCACCCCCACTCGGGGCTCAAGATGCGCTCACCACGCGGTTTCGAGCGAGTCAGGTTGCCACGTCCTGAGGGGTGTCCCGTGAAAAAATGGCGGGCCAGATTAGGCATCAAAGCGCAGACGCATCGGCAGTAGAGGCTGTTCTGCAGGCCGAGCAGTACCGTCTCGTCGCACACCTTCAGCACGCCGCCCATACCTGCTTCCAAGTCGTTATTAGTCTGAACCAGGCGATGAATCCAGTTGCCCAGAAGCGTGGTACGTAGGGTAGGCAGGTAATTTCGAGCACCACGGTTGTGCTCTATATAGCCCAGCTTAGCCTGACCGCGGACAGCATCGCCCGCTGGATTGGCGAATGCCCAGCATGTTTGGGATCTGGCGTCGTTCGCTCGCCTTGCTTTTTCTAGTCTTAGTTATGTGATCTCGGAGACCAAAGCAGACCTACTTGGCATTACATCTGAAATGACTACGTGCAGCTTTGCTCCCATTCCACACGCAAGCGCGCGTCGCGAGCGGCGTCGTATGCCCTCGGGTAGTATGCTGCAGTGGCATGATTTCTCTTGTAATATGTATGCCGCGCCTCACGGGCGCTCTGCACGCCTATGGACAAGCGGGGGCAGGTTTCTAGATACCTGCGCCGATCCGCGGGATCCAAAGGCATGTAGGAGCGAGGGGTAAGGTACGAAGTTGTCCACCCGGATGCGCAAAATAGAGCGAGTGCAGCCTGTACCGCATGACGCTCACGGACGCATGGTGTGCCCTATCGACTGGAAAGCGGTGCTTTACGATAGGCTTTTAGCGAGAAGGAATTTCAATGTCACAACGTCCTAGGCGCGCCCGTCGGGTGCAATTGTCGGTGCCCGGCAGCAGCGAGAAGATGCTGGCGAAGGCGGCCGCTTCAAGGGCCGATCACGTCTTCTGCGACCTTGAGGACGCCGTTGCTCCCAGCGCCAAGGTGGAAGCCCGCAACAAAATCGCGTTTGCGCTAAACAATCTCGACTGGGGCAAGAAGACACGATGTGTCCGCATCAACGACGTGTCGACTGAGTGGTGCCACGGAGACATCATCGAGCTGGTCGAGAAGGCTGGTGCCAACATCGACACCATCATGCTCACGAAGCCTTACACGCCGGCGGACGTCCTCTTCCTGGACCGCATGCTGAACCAGCTGGAGAAGAAGCTGAAGCTTGATCGTCGGATCGGCATCGAGGTCCTGATCGAGGAAGTGCAGGCCTTGCAGAATGTCGATGCCATCGCGTCCTCCACCGACCGCCTCGAGTGCCTGATCTTCGGAATGGGTGACTATTCCGGTTCGCACGGCATCGACACGGCGGAGATCGGCGCCACCGGATCTTACCCCGGTGACGTTTTCCACTATGCGCGGTTCCGCATCGTGATGGCAGCTCGCGCCAACGGCATCGATCCAGTCGACGGTCCGTTCGGCAGCTTCAAAGACGAAGCTGCCTACAAGGACGAGGCGATCCGCGCTCGTACTCTCGGCATGGTCGGCAAGTGGGCAATACACCCGGCGCAGATCGATTGGGCACTCGACGTGTTCTCGCCCTCAGCAGAGGACGTGGCTAATGCGCGCCGCCTGGCCGCCGCATACGAAGCCGCCGAAGCGCAGGGCCTCGGAGCCGCTCAGGTCGATGGCGTCATGATCGACGTCGCGGTGATGCGACTGGTGCGAAATACCTTGGAGAAGGCCGAACTGGCGGGCATGTGAGCGGGAACTCGACATGGGCATTGCTAACAGCGAGGCAATGCCTATGCCCGCCCACGTTGTCGATATGACGGGCACCGTGCCTATGCGTCAACCCAGCCAGCTGAAGTGCGTCGCCCACATTAGCGCCAGGATCGCTGGTGCGCTGACGCGTGTCGGTTCACACGCCTGACCAAGCCAGACCGGCAGGGATCTAAATTGGAGATATTCATGGCCGATATCGAATTCGCTACTTTGCCCAAGCACGTCCATTACATCGGCGGAGAATGGCTGGAGCCCGCGTCCGGCGAATTCCTTGAGAAGAGTGACCCGCGCACTAGGTCGACGATCGCTCGAATCGCCAAGGGCAACGCGCAGGATGTCGATGCCGCAGTGCAAGCCGCTCAGGCGGCGTTCGCCGAGTGGCGGGATCGCAAGCCCATCGAGCGGGGCAGGGTGATGCTGGACATCGCTCGCGCCATGCGTGCAAACATCAAAGAATTGGCCGAGATGGAAGCGCGCGAGACGGGCAAGCCCGCTTGGCAGGCTCCCATCGAGATCGAAGGCGCAGCCCAGTACTTCGAGTTCTACGGCGGCCTCGTCAATGTTGGCCATGGTGAGGTGATCAACCTGGGCGCAGGGTATCATTCTTACACCCGGCGCGAACCGTTTGGAGTGGTCGGCGTGATCCTGCCGTGGAATGCGCCTCTTAACCAGGCCGGACGCGGCATCGCGCCGGCACTAGCGGCCGGCAACACGGTTGTCGCAAAGCCTTCTGAAGAGACATCGGCCTCGTTGCTACGCCTAGCTGAACTGGCAGTCGAATGTGGCATGCCGCGCGGCGTGTTCAACGTCGTGCTCGGTAGCGGGCCGGATGCGGGTTCGGCGATCGTCGAGCATCCGCAGGTGCGCAAGGTGGCATTCACCGGAAGTGTGCGCGCCGGTCGTGAGATCGGCAGGATCGCAGCCGAGCGCGTGATTCCGCTCACGCTGGAACTGGGTGGCAAGTCCCCCAACATTGTATTCGAGGACGCCGATTTTGCCGCAGCGATACAGGGCGCCATCCGTGCGTTCGTGGTCAATGCCGGTCAGATCTGCCTCGCCGGTACGCGCCTGGTAATCCAGGAATCGATCAAGGACAAGTTCGTTGAGGCGCTGGCCGGGGCGATTTCCTCCCTGAAGGTTGGACCGGAGCCGGACGCTTTCATGGGCCCGGTGACCACCGCCGCCCAGCACCAGCGGGTTCTCGATTACTTCGAGATCGCCAAAGCGGAAGGTGCTCGCGCGGTGATCGGAGGGGTTCCCTATGAGGACGAGGCTCGCAAAGGCGGCTGGTTCGTTCCGCCGACGATCTATGACGATGCCACACCCGAAATGCGTATCGGGAGGGAAGAGGTTTTTGGTCCCGTCCTGACGGTTCTCCCCTTCAAGGACGATGCCGACGCCATCCGCATCGCAAATGACACCGAATATGGTCTGGCTGCCGGTATCTGGACTCGTGATCTCAGTCGCGCCCATCGGATCGCTGCCGAGATCGAGGCGGGCCAGATCTACATCAACGAGTATCAGGCTGGCGGCGTTGAAACACCGCTCGGCGGGTACAAGCTGAGTGGGTACGGACGTGAAAAGGGCGTCGAGGCGCTGCACCATTACACGCAGCTCAAGTGCATCACCATCAAGCTGTAAGCTCGATGAACTGCGCGCCGGCGGGATCCGGCGCCCAGTTCAGTTCCGATTAGGCCGATTTTATTTTTTGATGCCGAATTGAAATGATCAGACCGGGGCGGGCGCCAAATTTAGACGGTCAATTTCGATCGCGCGTCGAGCTCTTCGTGCATGGTCCCGAACAGTAGTTGCAGAATGGGCTCTCGTTGCAGGAACTCCGCCGGAAAGCCTCGCGACACGGCGGAGACCGCATCCAAAGTTGCAAACACGGTATTGGCTTCACTTCCGATGGCCTCCGCCGCAAGATCCTCGTCGAAATGTTCGATGGTGCGGGCGCCAATGATCGGGATGATGTTCGGTGATCGATGGCGCAGCCAAGTCAACGCAAGTTGCGACGGGGTAACGTTCAACTCGGGGGCGCTGGCCAGCAGAACTTCCACGATCTCGAAGGTATTCGCCTGGCGATTTTGCGAGGGGTAGTCGGGCTTTGTGAGTCGGCCCGATCCGGTCACCTCACCATCCTTCACTTGGTATTTGCCGCTCAGCAGCCCGCTACCCAGGCTGCCCCATGTGACCACGGAAATGCCAAGGGCTCGGGCCATCGGCAGGAGTTCGCGATCTGGCGTGCGATCCGCCAGGCTGTCGGGAATCTGGGTGGCGGCAAGCGAGGTCCAGCCCCTCAGTTCGGCGATCGCCTGCGCGCGCGACACCACCCATGCAGGAGTGTCCGAAAACCCGATGTGCAGAATCTTGCCTGCCCGCACGAGGTCGTCGAGACCGCTCAGCACCTCTTCCTCCGGCGTGATGCTATCCCAGGCGTGCATCCGGTAGAGATCGATGTAATTTGTCTTTAGCCGCCGCAGGCTGTTCTCCACCGCGGCCATCATGCTTTTGCGGCCATTTCCGCTAGAGTTGAGGTCGGCACCCCTGCTGCTGAGCGAGAATTTGGTCGCCACGACATATCTCCTTGTGCATGAATTCGCCAAGCAGCGTTTCGCTTGCGCCTTCCTGGTATCCTGGCGCCGTATCGAGGGAATTGCCACCAGCGTCGTCGAAGCGGCGGAACACATCGAGGCTGATCTGCTTACTCGCCCCCCACTAACGTGTATCGCCGAACGTCATGGTTCCGAGGCAGACTTGCGACACACGTAAGCCCGTGCGGCCCAGAAGCTTGGGCCGCATGATCACTCTCCAAGTAGATAGCCGGAAAGCGCCCCCAATCACGAAGGCGGTTTACTCGATCACTTCTCTATAGCCAATCATCGATAAAAAGGGAGAAGTCGTCTAATTGTAAGAGACGCATATGCGATGATTTTGCAAAGGACGTTTCGTGCAAGGCAGGGCGTCATTTCAAGCCGCGCCTTCTCATGAGACTGGCCTAACAGCCCGGCGGCCACGGCGCAGATGCGCACTCGCGCGGTAAGAGCAGACCGCCGCTGCTAAGGCCGCCAGAAGCGAGCAGCGGATCGCAGGCGCGATACCCATATTCTATTCTAACCACTTGTCTAAGCAGCCACTCGAGAGGCCAGTGACGAACGGCCCCCGCCGGCGCCGATCAGATGCTTCGTGACGAGGATGATGGAGGATGTGAACGCTCGGAATCTGGAAGGCATCAGCTATTGGCAGCTCGCATCGGCCGCGCGACATAGATGCTGAGCATGGTCATCGAGACGGTGCCGGTCGCAGCGACACCATCAGGTTTGCTGACGGCATCTGCCGGGGACTGCTGAGATCATGGGCAGGCAGCCGGCGGCAGCAGTCAGACCGTATCTGCCTGCGTGGCGGCGGATGGCTCGGGCGGAGCTCACTCGCCCGAGCAGAGCGCGGATGGCGCGGCCAACTCCGAATAGTACGCCCGGGACAAGTCCAATCTCAAACAGCTCATGCCCGTGCACGCGCAAGAAAAGGGTGCGGGAGCAGAGTTGCCTCGACACCAGCTGCTGACACCCTGCCCTGCGTCACATCATCACCTTGTGGCGAGGTCGGCGCCATGACGCCGCGCTTGCCGGATCAAGCCCCTGTGCTCAGCCCTTTTCGCTCAATCCCGCTGAGGTGCGCGGCTCAATAGCCCATCAGCTTGAGCACCTCGGTGCGGCTGCGCGTGTCATCCAGGAACGTGCCCATCATGCGGCTGGTGATCATGCCGACGCCCGGCGTGTGAACGCCGCGCGCGGTCATGCAGGCATGGCTCGCCTCGATCACGACGGCAACGCCATGGGGCTTCAGGTTCTCCCAGATGCACTGCGCCACCTCGGCCGTCAGCCGCTCCTGAATCTGCAAGCGTCGCGCATAGCCATGCAGCACGCGCGCGAGCTTGGAGATGCCGACCACGTGGTTGCGTGGCAGATACGCGATCGCCGCCTTGCCGATGATCGGCGCCATGTGGTGCTCGCAGTGCGACTGGAACGGGATGTCCTTCAGCAGCACGACCTCATCGTAGCCACCGACTTCCTCGAAGATCCGCTCGAGGTGGACCGCCGGATCCTCGGCATAGCCCTGGCAGTACTCGCGCCAGGCACGCGCGACGCGCTTGGGCGTATCGAGCAGACCCTCACGGTTCGGGTCGTCGCCGGCCCATTCGATCAGCGTGCGGATCGCGTCCTGCACGTTGTCGGGCACCGGCGGCTTGCCGGTGGGATTGTCTTCGTCGGGCCCGGCCAGGCTGCTCATGCCACTCTCCTCCTTGTCACGCGCTTCCTCACGGCGGAGATGCGCCAATTCAAGCATTCAAGCCCTCGACGCGAGAAACCGGTGCTGCCTCACGCAAGCGGCGGTATGTCTTGTACGGGTGCTCGACGTGCTCGGCAGATTAGAAGTCGATGCCGCCTGCCGCAATCTACGGTGCATCGCTCTCCCGTTTACGTACGTCAACAGCACTCATGGGCCTCTCGAAGCCGAATGTCTTGGTGTGCAGGATGCCGGACCCTCGACCTCACTTTATCGCTGCTGCGCGCGTCCGAGTGTCCACTCGCCGCTTAGGATGTCAATGAAGCCTACTGATATTTCACTTGTGTATGGTCACGTCGCGACGGTGCTTGGCGTGGCTGCTCGACGGGCGCAATCAGGACTGCGTTAGATGAGGCGGATGAGCACTCGCCTGCTCACGCTCTCTGAATGCATCTGTAATGCACCGCTGGCGGCCAAGACACGAATCGATTCGGTGCATCTACACTCTTAGTGTAAGCATGCGCGGGTTTAAGCTGTCGAAGTATAAAACGTATAATGCATGCGCAAAAACCAAAGCACCCGAACGACGACATAATTAGATGTAAAAGGGGAGGTGGTATGCGGCACTTTGGTCGATTTGGCCTGCTGATGCAGGAGTCCTACCGAGGCGCTCCAGTGATTGCCCAAACCCTCCTGGCTTCTGTTGACCAAGGTGGCCAAAGTGCAGCAGAGTCCGAGCCACAAGAGATAACCGTGACGGCTCAGCGCCGCTCGCAATCCTTGCAGGACGTCCCGATTGCAATTGCTACCATCAACGCGGAGTCGCTGACGCAGGCGGGGATTTCCAGCTCCAACCAGCTCGCTCAGGTCGTTCCAGGTCTGACGATGACGGGGCAGAACACCAGTATCTCGCCCTTTATTCGTGTGGTTGGCGCCGCGCATATCGCAGCGGGGGCTGAGAACCCGGGTCGCCTTCTATGTGGATGGCGTCTACATCAAAGCTCCCTACGCAGGTTTGCTCGGGCTCAACAACGCCGACCGCATCGAAGTCCTCCGCGGGTCGCAGGGCGTCTCCTTTGGCCGCAACGCGACGGGCGGGTTGATCCGGATCGTCACTAAGGATCCCGCTTACGAGCCAAGTATCGATGTCGACATTTCGCTGAGGAGCTTCGGCGCCTTTTCGACGAGCGTCTATGCCACCGGCGGGCTGACCTCAAAAGTGGCCATAAGTATCACAGCGTTATCGAGCGTACAGCAGAATGGGTATGGTACGAATCTTCTTACCGGAAGGGACATCGAAAAGACCACAGAGCGGGCGGTCCGTGCCGAGTTGCGCTAAGATGCCAGTTCGGCCCAAGCGCCGGTAAAGCCGGAAACGCTCGAAGCTTTCTCCGCAGGCCTGAAATCTCAATGGTTCGATCATCAGCTTCGCGTGAACATCGACACGTACTACTACAAGTATTCGAATATTCAGATCACGCAGTTGCTGGCCGGCGGTACCTCGATCGTCAACGCTGCCGCCGCGCGTGCGCACGGCGTCGAGTTCGATACGCAATTCCAGCCGCGCTTCGCCGACAACAATCTCGTGCTGCGCTTTTCGGGTGCCTACGCCGAGGGGAAGTACAAGTCCTTCCCCTCGGCTCCGATTTTCCTTCCCAATCCGGTGACCGCCGTCCCGGCTGGCGTGACATGCCCGGCCGCCCGCCCGGCAACGGTTGGCGGGAACACCACCTGCGTCGGCGATCTGTCGGGCAACACCCTCATCCGGATGCCGGAATGGTCTTTGTCGGGTGGCGTGGAGTACCGGATCCCCTTGGACTCGGGTCATGTCGCCCTGAACGGCGACGCGGCGTACAGCTCGTCCTTCTTCTGGGAGCCGGCAAACCGCCTGAAGAACCCCGCCAACCTGATCGTCAATGCGCGGATCGGTCACACGTTCGCCAATGACAAGGTCCGGGTCAGCGTGTTCGCGGAGAATCTGACCAAGGAGGTGTACTACATCTACGGTGCGGAGAGTGGCGTGGGCGATCAGGTCGTGCAGGGTCGTCCCCGGATGTTCGGCGTCGAACTGCGTTCGAAGATCGGTGGCTGACCTCAGGGCGATTGCGCGCGTTTGCGGATCGGCTATGTCGTTGGGAAGAGGGGCACGGGGCAATCGCCGCACCGGCCCATCCTCGCGCGAGACCAAGCCGCCGGTTCTTTCCGCAACGGTCGCATGACATTCCGGCGCATCGATCGTTGGCCACGTCGGCCTCGGGGACAGTTACAGTTACAGGGGAACAAGGTTGACCGTCAGGTCGGATGAACAAGTGAGTCTAGCAGCGACGGCATCGCCGATATCGAGCAGTCGCACTCCGATGCTGGAGCCATTCCGCGAGAAGACGTTTCGCACAATCTGGACCGCCAGCCTTTTCTCCAACTTTGGTCAACTCATCCAGGGCGTCGGCGCGGCGTGGTTGATGACGCGGCTATCGTCGTCGGCCGAGATGGTCGCGCTGGTGCAGACCGCCATCATGCTGCCGCTGATGCTGGTGGCGCTACCCGCGGGGGCCATCGCCGACATGTTCGACCGGCGCAAGGTGGCGCTGGTCGGCCTCGCAGCGGCCTCGCTCATGGCGCTGGCGCTGACGCTGTTCACCTGGACCGGTCTGCTGACGCCCTGGCTGCTCCTGGCGTTCTGCTTTATGATCGGAAGCTGCGTCGCGATCTTCTACCCGGCCTGGCAGGCTTCGGTGGGCGAGCAGGTGAGCCCGGAGCATCTGCCCGCGGCGGTCGCCCTGGGCACGATCAGCTATAACGTCGCCCGCAGCTTCGGCCCCGCTCTCGGCGGCCTGATCGTGGCGACACTAGGGGCAATCGCAGCATTCGCAGCCAACGCTCTGTTCTACCTGCCGTTATTGCTGGCATTCCTGTTCTGGAAGCGCATGCATGTTCCGTCCCGCTTGCCGCCCGAGCGGCTCGACCGAGCAATCCTGGCGGGGGTGCGCTACGTCATCCACTCGCCGCCGATCCGCATTGTCGTCACGCGTACCTTTTTCAGCGCGTTGGCCGGTGCTTCGGTGTCTGCGCTGACACCGCTGGTGGCACGCGATCTGCTGGGTGGCGACGCCGGGACTTATGGCCTGCTGCTCGGCATCTACGGCGTGGGTGCGGTTCTCGGTGCGCTCGGCATGAACGCCGTTCGGGCGCGTTTCAAGGCCGAGACGGCGGCACGCATGCTTGCGCTCACCAACGGTGGGATGTTGATCACGGTCGGTGCGAGCCACAATATCTGGATGACCTGCGCAGCGATGCTGGTCGCCGGCGCCGCCTGGATGATCCTAGTGGCGCAGTTTAACGTCTCCGTGCAGATGTCAGCACCGCGGTGGGTCACGGCTCGCGCGCTGGCTTGCTTCTCTTCTGCGGCGACCGGCGGCCTTGCCATCGGCGCATGGTGTTGGGGTGCGACCGCGGGGGCGCACGGGACCGGCGTGGCGATGATCGTCTCGGGTGCGACCATGATGCTCAGCCCTTTGCTGGGCTTGCTGATGCCGCTGTCCTCCGACTTGCCCGGAGGGCTCGAGCTGTCGGTGTCATCGCATGAGCCGGAAGTGTCGCTCCCGTTGACGGCCCGCAGCGGGCCGATCATCCTGGAAGTGGAATACCGGGTCGAGATGAGCCAGGCGCGGGACTTCTACGCGGCCATGCAGGAGCTGCGCCGTGCCCGGCTGCGCAGCGGGATGTTCGGCTGGATCCTCTCACGTGATATCGCCGATCCGGAACTGTGGACGGAGCAGTTCCATTGCCCGACCTGGGGAGACTACCTGCGCCAGCGGGATCGGGCGACACAGGCCGACCGTTTGCTGGTGGAGGCTGCCGATGCGTTCCACTTGGGCAATCGCGAAGGTCGGATGCGCCGCCGGCTGGAGCGGCCGTTCGGATCGGTGCGGTGGCAAGCCGATACACCTGACCGGCATGACGAAAACGGCAGGGTCTTCACCGCTTGAAATGCGCGCTCTGATCAAGAATTACGCATGTGAAGGTGTTCGCGTTTGGAACGTCTTCGAGCTTGGCCCTAGATACTCCGACAAGCCGGCGTAACGAAGACATGGGGCGAGAGCGATGCAGGGGGACTTTGTCAGATCGACGTACTTGACCGACGACCGGCGAATGCTGCGAGATTTGGCGCGCGATTTCACGCGCAAGAAAGTCCGGCCCATGGCCGATCAACTGGACGCGCAGAAAGCGGATTTCCCCGATGAGTTGATCGACGAGATGGCGGCGCTGGGCTTCTTCGGCATCACCGTGCCCGAAGATCTTGGCGGCCTGGGCCTCGGCGCCGTCGAGTACTGCTTGATAGCCGAGGAACTGACGCAGGGCTGGATGAGCGTCGGCAGCCTGATCGCGCGCGGCAACAGCGCTTACAAGTCGATCCAGGGCACGCCGGAGCAGCGCCGGGCCAAGACGGCCTTGATGATGGAAGGGAAGTATCTCTTCGCGGGTGCTTTGTCGGAGCCGGGGGTAGGATCGGACCTGTCGGGCGTCACCTGCACGGCGCGGCGCGTCGGCGACGAATGGGTCATCACCGGCAACAAGTACTGGTGCACCTTCGCTGACCGGGCGAACGTCATTCTGGTGTTGTGCCGCGAAGAGCTGGGCGAGGGACCGACCGGACGAACCGTGATGGTCGCCGTCGAGAAGGAGCGAGGCGCTTTCGTCGAGGGGTTGGTGGGCAATCCGATCCCAAAGATCGGCTACTACGGCTGGAAGACCTACGAGCTGGCGTTCGACGGAGTTCGTGCTCCGGTCAACGCCGGCGCCGACGAGGGCGACGGTTTTCGCGATGTCGCCTTCGCACTTGGGCTGGCGCGCGTCCATACCGCGGCGCGGTCGATCGGCCTGGCCCAGGCGGCTCTCGACGATGCGATCGAGTACGCGCAGCAACGCGTGCAGTTCGGGCGACCGATCGGCGACTTCCAGGCAATACGGTTTAAGATCGCGACGATGGCGACCGAGCTCGAGGCGGCGCGGCAGCTCATGTATTCGGTCGCGCAGGCGCTGGATGCCGGAGAGCAGTGCCGCGCCGAAATATCGATGGTCAAGTATTTCGCCGCAGAGATGGCCGAGCGGGTCACGAGCGAAGCGCTGCAGATACTGGGGGGCGCGGGCTATACCACGTTGCACTCTGTCGAGCGGCACTGGCGGGATGCCCGTCTGACCAAGATTTTCGAAGGCACCTCGGAGATCCAGCAGCGCATCATCTCCGATGTGCTGCTCGGACGCGAGTATCGCGAGCGTGGCGGTTAGGATGCCCCCGCGATTGCGGCGACCGACCTTCCGGGTCGGTTCCTGCTGCGGGTAACAGGGCGTCTGACAGCCACAATGTTCCCATTGCCTACTGCTCTGTCCTAACGGCGTCGAGCGATCGTCCCAAGAAAGGTCAAACCCATGCGCGCAATCCAGCTCCGCCAGCCGGCGTCTCTCGACCAGTTGACCTTGGTCACTCTGGACGATCCCGGAGCGCCCGGCCCGAACGAGATCAGCGTCCGCATCCGTGCGAGCTCGCTCAACTACCACGACTATGCCGTGGTGATGGGCTATCTCCCGACGGAAGCCAACCGCATCCCCATGTCGGATGGAGCCGGAGAAGTCCTGGCGGTGGGCGAGGGCGTCACCGAGTTCGCCCCCGGCGATCTGGTGGTCTCTACCTTCTTCCCCAAGTGGCTGGCTGGCGGCCCAGTGCCTCGGTGCGGCGACGTGCCCGGGGACGGCACCGAAGGCTATGCTCGCGAAATCTGTGTCGCGCCGGTGACCAGCTTCACCCATGCGCCTGCGGGTTACAGCGCTCAGGAGGCCGCCACCTTGACTTGCGCGGCCGTGACGGCGTGGCGGGCGCTGGTCGTGGACGGCCCCCTGATCGCGGGGCAGACTGTGCTGGTGCAGGGCAGCGGCGGAGTGTCGATCTTCGCGCTGCAGCTCGCCAAGATGATGGGCGCGACCGTCATCGCGACCTCCTCGTCGGACGAAAAGCTGGAGCGGCTCCAAGCGCTCGGCGCCGATCACCTGATCAACTACCGATCCACATCGGACTGGGGCAAGGCCGCTTACAAGCTAAGCGAGGGCGGCGTCGACCATGTGGTGGAGATCGGCGGCGCCGGAACGGTGTCCCAGTCCATTCGGGCCTGCACTGACGGCGGTCACATCGCCCTGATTGGGGTGCTGACGGGCCATGCCGCGCCGATCTCGACCACGGCGCTCATGCAAGCGCAGATCCGTCTGCAGGGTCTCACCGTGGGCAGCCGTCGCCATCAGCAGGATCTGGTCGCGGCAATCGATGCAGGTGGCCTGCGCCCGGTCATAGACAGCACCTACCCACTAGAGCGCCTGGCGGATGCGTTCCGTCATCAGGAGAGCGGGAAGCATTTCGGCAAGATCTGCATCGAAATCTGACTGACCCGAGCTGCATCGCTTTCGCTGATGTAAGCCAGGTCGCAGCAGCGCTCGAGAGTTTTCCTTGGACGTTACCGGCCTTTCTTCCGTATTTTTTTCACCTCTCAGCGGCTTCGCCTGCATTACGTCGATCGGCGCAATCATGCTCGCCGCTGGTGATCATGGTGCAGCGGCAAGGACCGTGCGCGCAGCTGGGACCGGGTGGCGCAGGAACTGCGGGACGACTGGCACATCATCGCGCTCGACATGCGAGGGCAAGGCGAAAGCGACTGGTCGCCAGACGGTGCGTACATCATGCCCTACTACATTCGCGACCTCGCCTAGCTGATTGAGCAGCAATCGGCCGAAAAGGTGACAATCATTGCGCACTCGCTGAGCGCATCGATCTCGTTGCTATACGCCGGCATCTATCCCAACAAGGTGGAGAAACTCGTCGCAATCGAGGGGCTCGGGATCAGTACGGACGCGATGCGAGGGCGTCACAGCTTGCCAATGCCGCAGCAGATGAGCGACTGGATCGAGGGCTGCCGTAGTCTCGCTAAGCGGGACCTGCGGCGCGTCGTAACGATTGATGAGGTGTTCGAGCGCATGATGGCGCAGAATGCGCATCTGACGCCAGAGCAGGGCATGCACCTCACCATCTATGGTCGGTCCGCCGGCCTCTCTGTTGTTGGAGATGGTAAGCGTGGAGCAAGTCGAACTTCGGAAGCAAATTGTGAAGTCATGGTTTCGCGTATCGCACTGGGGGGGGGGTAGAACTTATTACAATGTGGATGGATGTATTCGGCTAATTCCACTGGTGCGCCGATGCGCTAGGGAGTGGCAGCCCATCGCCACGACCGCGAGTGGAGGGTGATGCGAGGCAGGTGAGGCACCGATAGATGTGCCGAGCGAAGCATGGGAGAGTCTCCGATGAGCAGTCCGTACGAGCGCCTGCGCGCAGAACTGGGCGTGACTCTGCATTCGGACTGGATGATCATCGACCAGCCGCTGATCGATCGTTTTGCCGACGCCACTCTGGATCATCAGTTCATTCACATCGATCCGGTGCGCGCGGCAGAGACGCCGTTCGGCGGCACGATCGCACACGGGTTGCTGACCTTGTCGCTTTTGCCCCATTTGCTCGAGACGATCCCGCAGCTGTCGCTGAAGGACGTTTCAGTGGGCGTGAACTACGGGTTCGATCGTGTCCGCTTCGTCGCACCCGTGCGCAGCGGCAGTCGCGTGCGGATCGCCGCCACACTCGCGAAGCTTGATGAATTACGACCCGGTGAGTTCCAGCAGACGCTGGACGTCGCCGTGGAGATTGAAGACCAGGAGCGGCCGGCCTTGGTCGCGTCCTGGATCGGGCGGTTCCAAATCTAAGCACGTTCAGGGGAGAAGTCATTTGCGCGACGCCGTCATCGTTTCCACCGCCCGTACGCCGATCGGCCGCGCCTATCGCGGCGCGTTCAACCTGACGCCGTCGCCGACGCTTGCTGCGCATGCGATCCGTGCTGCCGTCGAGCGCGCCGGCGTCGATCCTGCTGAGATCGACGACTCCATCTTCGGCTGCTCGCTGCCGCAGGGCTATCAGCAGACGATCGGCCGTGCTGCTGCCCTGCGGGCCGGGCTGCCCGTCTCCGTCGCCGGCATGACGATCGACCGGCAGTGCTCTTCCGGCCTGATGGCGATCGCGACCGCCGCCAAGCAGATCATCGTCGATCGCATGGATATCGTCCTAGCGGGCGGCGTGGAGTCGATCTCGCTGGTGCAAACCAAGGAGATCCGCGTCGATGCGGATCCCCAGCTGGTCGAGATCTCGCCGGACTTCTTCATGCCGATGGTGCAGACGGCCGAGACCGTCGCCAAGCGCTACGGCATCTCGCGCGAACGCCAGGACGCTTACGGCCTGCGCTCGCAGGAACTGGTCGCTAAGGCCATGGCGGCGGGCGTGTTCGACGAAGAGATCATTCCCGTCACCGCCGTGATGGGCGTGACCGACAAGGCCACGGGCGAGACCAGCAAGAAGGAAATCACGCTCACCGCCGACGAGGGCGCGCGCGCGACGACGGCGGAAGCTCTCGCTGCGCTCAAACCGGTCTACGAAGGCGGCGTCATCACCGCGGGCAACGCCTCGCAGATGTCCGATGGTGCGTCTGCGTGCATCGTCATGGAAGCCGCTCTCGCCGCAGAGCGCGGATTAAAGCCGCTCGGCCGCTATGTCGGCATGGCGGTCGCTGGGACCGAGCCGGACGAGATGGGGATCGGCCCGGTGTTCGCGGTGCCCAAGCTCCTCAGCCGCTTCGGCCTGACCGTCCACGACATCGGTCTGTGGGAACTGAACGAGGCTTTCGCCGTCCAGGTTCTTCACTGCCAGGACGTTCTCGGCATTCCCGACGACCGGCTGAACGTGAGCGGCGGCGCTATCGCGATCGGCCATCCCTATGGCATGTCAGGCTCGCGCATGGTCGGCCACGCCCTGATCGAGGGCAAGAAGCGCGGCGTGCGCTACGTCGTCATCACCATGTGCGTGGGCGGCGGCATGGGCGCTGCGGGGCTGTTCGAAGTCCTGTGACAGCGGCCGGGGAGGGATAATTGAAGGAGATGCATGATGTCGACTGACGCTGCCCCTCCGCATCTGGTCGACCGCTTGCTTCGCGCGATCGGTCGGGTGGAGCCGCGCATTCGGGCGGTGACCGAATTGTCGCGCCTGACCGGCGGCGCCAGCCAGGAGACATGGAAGCTGCGCGTCGCAGGTGTCGAACGCCTTGACGAGGTATTGATCCTGCGGCGCGTGCCCAACGACGTGATGATCGTGGACCAGATCGGACCCGAGGCGGAGGCCGCCGCGATCCGCAGGGCGACCGCGGCTGACGTTCCGGTGCCGCATATCCGGCTGGAACTCACGCCTGCGGACGAGTTGGGCCGCGGCTTCATCTCCGACTTCGTTGCAGGGGAGACGCTGCCCCAGAAGATCCAGCGCGATCCGGCATTCGCGCCGGCGCGATCGCGTTTTGCGCGGCAATGCGGTGAGATCCTCGCGCGCATCCATGCCGTGCCGACAGACGGACTGGATCTGCTGCCGACGCTGAGCGCGGCCTCGCAGGTCGACAATCTGCGACGCGTGTACGCCGGACGCAATCGCCCAAACCCCGTTTGGGAGCTGGGCTTTGCCTGGCTGGAGGCGCGGATCGACCGTATCGCGCAGCGGCGCGTACTGGTCCACGGCGACTTCCGCATGGGCAACCTAATGATTGCGCCCGATGGCATCGCTGCCGTTCTCGATTGGGAGCTGGCGCATATCGGCGATCCGGTGGAGGACCTTGGCTATCTCACCGTCAACTCCTGGCGCTTCGGCGCAATCGACCTGCCGGTCGGCGGAGTGGGCGTGCTCGACGACTTGCTGGACGCCTACCACGCCGCGGGCGGAGTTGCCGTGACCAGGGACGAAGTCCACTTCTGGCGCGCTCTAGGAACGATGAAGTGGGGCATATTGTCGGGCGAACTGGCCCGCGCGATCGGGTTCAGTGCCGTGACGCTCGAGCGAGCCGTGATCGGTCGGCGCTCCACCGAGTCCGAGCTGGACCTTCTCGACATCATCGAAGGAATTGAGCCATGAGCGAGCAGATCGATGCCCAGGTGCTCATCGCCACGGTGGTGCGGTGGCTTCGCGAGGAAGCGGTCGAGGCGCTGAGCGGCGCGGCTCGCTTTGATGCGCGCGTGGCCGCGAATGCGCTCGAGATCGCGGCGCGCGAGTTTGCACTCGGTCCGGCAGCAGCCGATCGAGAGAGCGAGCGGCTGGCCGCGTTGCTGGGCGACGAGAAGGACCTCGAAGCCATGCGGGCGGAATTGTGCCAGCGTCTCTCGTCTGGCGCGATCGACGCCAGCGATCCGGCGCTGCTGCGGCATCTGCGAGAGTCAGTGCTGGACCAGGTCGAGATCGATCAGCCGCGCTACTCTGCTTATCGGCGCGCACGTGGTGAAGCGTAGCGATGCGCACGCATCGGAATATAGCTAGTCAGCGGGGAGCGACATGAAGGCACTGGTCAGTCAAGCGAGCGGTGGGCCCGAGACCCTGGAGTTGATCGAGCTGCCCGATCCGCAACCGGGTCTGGGCGAGGTACGCATCGCAGTCGCGGCTTGCGGGATCAATTATCCCGACGTGCTGGTCATCGAGGATCGCTACCAGTCGCGCCCGATCAGGCCCTTCGCACCGGGTGCCGAGGTCTCAGGCGTCATCGACGCGATCGGTCCGGGGGTGACGGGTCTTGCTGTCGGAGACCGCGTGGCTTCGGGGACTCCGTTCGGCGGTCTGGCGCAGAAGGCGCTGGCGCCGGCCGAAAACTGCTACCGCCTTCCTGACAGCGTTCCGTTCGATGTCGGCGCAGGGATGCTCGTGACCTATGGCACGTCGCATCACGCGCTCAAGGACCAGGCACGGCTGCAAGCCGGCGAGACGCTGCTCGTGCTTGGTGCGGCCGGCGGGGTCGGCTTGGCCGCCGTCGAGCTCGGCAAGGCATGGGGCGCCCGCGTCATCGGCGCTGTTTCGTCGGAGGCGAAAGCGGAGATCGTGCGCGTGCATGGCGCAGACGAAGTGATCGTTTATCCGCCGGATGGCCTCAACGATCGCGCGGCCGCCAAGGCATTCACCGACAAGATCAAGGCGCTGTCGAATGGCGGCGTCAATGTGGTGTACGACAGTGTGGGTGGCAGTTATGCCGAGCCGGCCCTGCGTGCGGTCGCCTGGGCAGGCCGCTACCTGGTAGTCGGCTTCCCGGCGGGCATTCCCAGCATTCCGCTCAACCTGACGCTGCTGAAAGGGTCGTCGATCGTCGGCGTTTTCTGGGGCGCGTTCACGGCGCAATTCCCGGAGTTAAACCGCCGCAACATCGCCGAGCTATTCGGCATGATGGCTGCTGGTTCCATTTCGCCGCTCGTTTCGGCCCGCTTCCCGCTAGAGCAGGGCGGAGAGGCCATCGCGATGCTCGCGGACCGGCTCGCCATAGGCAAGGTCGTCGTCACGGTCGACTGACGCAACCGACGCAAAAGGGAGTTCATTTCCAATGACCGCCGACTCCGTAGTATTCCGGGACCGGGTTCGAGTGGACCTTGTCGGCGAAGTCGCCGAGGTCTGGCTTGATCGGCCGGGCAGCATGAATGCGCTGGACTCCGCGATGATGGCGGGCCTCCTTGAAGCGCTCGAGTTCGTCGCGCAGAGCAATGCCCAGGCCGTCGTGCTCGCCGGAGAGGGACGGGCCTTTTGCGCCGGCCTCGACATGTCATTCTTCGGGACGTCCGACGATACGCCCGCGCTGCCGGATCTCGCAGTCCGCACGCATGGACATGCCAACATCCCACAGAAGATCGCCATCGGCTGGCGCGAGCTGGCCGTTCCCGTGTTCTGCGCGATCCACGGTGTCGCGCTCGGTGGAGGGCTGCAGATCGCCGCTGGCGCGGATTTCCGCTTCATCGCCCCTGACGCACGGATGTCCATTCTGGAGATGAAGTGGGGCATGATCCCCGACATGGCCGGGCTGGTGACCCTCGGGACGCTGGTGCGCGACGACCTCTTGCGCGAACTCGTGTTCACCGGTCGTATGGTCGATGCGACCGAGGCGGTGGCGATCGGCCTTGCTGGCCGGGTGACGGATGATCCGGTCGCCGCGGCACGGGCCGCAGCACAGGCAGCCGTGGGACGGAGCCCATCAGCGCTTGCCACGGCCAAGCGTCTCCTCAACCTGACTGCGCTCCGGCATCAAGCCGAACTGCTCTTGGCCGAGTCCGTCGAACAGATGGCGCTGCTAGGGGGAGAAGACTTCCGAGAGGCCCTGAATGCCGCCATCGGCAAGAGAGCCCCGGCCTTCCCAAAGCGCCGCGTTGGCGAGGCGAACTGAGCAGCACGGATGTAATCCGTTGCCGATCCGAACGGCAATGGCGCTTGTCTCGGCTGTGCCGGCGCTTCAGGAACAGCAAGCCGGTGTCGTCCGCTGATCAAGTCCGCCGGCCCTAAGGAGATCGTAATTGCGCTACTTCATCCTTTTCGCGCACCCGGAACCAGAGCACAGCTTCAATGCGGCGATGCTGCGCCACGGCGTCGACCGTCTGCGCGAGGCTGGGCATGAGGTCGTGGTTTCGGATCTCTATTCTATGAACTTTAACCCTCTGGCTTCCGGAGCGGACTTCAAGGGCCGCCGCTTCCCGGAGCGACTGCAATACGATCGCGAGCAGAAGCACGCCGTGCAGCACGACCTGCTGGCGGACGACATCAAGGCTGAGATCGAGAAGCTCCTGTGGTGCGACATCTTTGTGATGCAGTTCCCGCTTTACTGGCACACGATGCCGGCCATCATGAAGGGTTGGCTGGACCGCGTCCTCGTCAACACTGTGATCTATGGCCAGGGCAAGCGCTACGAAACTGGCGGGCTCAAGGGACGGCGCGGGATGGTCGCCACGACGACCGGAGCTTACGAGGCCATGTTCGAGCCGGACGGTCTCCTGGGAGACTATAACCGCACGCTCTGGCCAATCCACAATGGCGTGCTGTTCTATACGGGCCTTGAAGTCGTGCCACCGTTCCTGGCCTATTCGCCCGTTCACAGTGACCAAGCGCGCAATGACGAGACGATCGCCGCGTACGGTGAAGCGCTGCTGGCCGCTTCGACTGCGACGCCGATGAAGTTCCACCCGCTTACTGATTTCGGGCCTGACTTCCGCATGCGGGCGGATGTGGAACCGGCCAGCGACGGTCACTATCGTCGCTAAAGAGTCCTTTGCCAGGGGCTCGCGATCCAAGGCACGCTGGCAGATGGGAGCCATCGGGCCCATACGGCATTGGAGCGAAGGATCGCTATCCACGCGTTATAGTCACTGTACTACAAGATAAACCTAATAGGATCGTGGAGGAAACATGCCGAATATTATCGTCGTCAAGCATACGGGTGAAGAGTCAAGCGTCGAAGCCAACGAAGGCCGCACTCTCATGGAAGTTATTCGTGACAGCGGTTTTGACGAACTCTTGGCTTTGTGCGGCGGCTGCTGCTCTTGTGCAACTTGTCACGTGCACATCGAGCCAGAGTATTTTGGGAAGCTGGAGCCGATGAGCCAGGATGAGAGTGACCTGCTCGATAGCTCCGAGCACCGCAGCGCGTGCTCTCGTCTGTCGTGCCAAGTGCCCATCACAGAAGTACTCGAAGGCTGCAGAGTGACCATTGCGCCCGAGGAATGACTCCTCCCTGCGGCCGCCTTCCATCGCGAGGGCTGCGTATGCAATCACAAAGCAGTGCTCTACCGCAAGCTCTCAGGGCTTTCATCCGGGTAGAGTCCGTGGTGAAGGAAGCATGGCGGGTCGGGGTTTGCGCGTACGCCATCGTGTGTACGAGCGGCAAGTGCAGCTCGGCGGCTGCCCGCGCACCTCTGGTTTAGCCGCTTGACGAGCGCCATCAAGTCGCCGGGTTAGCGCTTGAGCACCACATCTCACTGCAAGCAGGCGGATGTTCGAGGACTGGCTGATGTGCGTCTCAGCGAGCTCAGCTGAAATTCTTCGGCGCAAAAGCAACGCTCCACCTCACCGACACTAGTGGCGACGGTTCGTTGACGCACTTGGGGCGAACGCCACACAGGTTGAACATAAGTGCTGGGCCGCCAGTCAGCGCTAAATACAATCCAGTCAGCCAGATCATAGGGGTCATTCTGATGATCTCAGATGTGGATGAAGATCACTCCACGTAGTCATCACATCTATAATGAGATTATCTATCCTCCCATATGGGAGGCTCACCCATTTGGCACCATTGTAAGTAGGGCCAAACCCGGCAAACGGAGAGGGACTTTGACCACACTCACGCACCTGGAACGGCTCGAAGCCGAATCGATCCACATCATCCGCGAGGTCGTTGCCGAGGCTGAAAAGCCGGTGATGCTGTACTCCGTGGG